>CAZNAM010000014.1:0-16543 GCA_964571335.1 uncultured Methanosarcinales archaeon
CTCTGATCTGAATAATTGATTCTTGTGCAGATTCTGCACCTTTTTGAGGATATCCACCACAACCAAGACCTTTAGTAATCTCTCTACCAATCAAGTATTTCTTGTCTGCTTCAGAAATATCAATATGCTGTTTATCTGTATTACAAACGTGAACTTCAGCACCTCTAATACCTTTCTTGTATAACCAACTGACCATATTATTGCCAGCTCCACCCACACCAATAACTTTGATGTTTGCTTGTCCGAAATCAGCTTCTTGCTGAGTCTGTTCCTGTGCTAACGCACTTTTCACCAACAAATCCATTCTCCTCTAAACCTCCTTTCATGTGCTATTATTATATTATTTTGAATGTGAGAAATCCCATCGCCAAATGGGATTTTTGTGAATTAATGAAAATAAGAGGCTCTCCAGCTTGGGTAGGGGGTGGTTGTGAAGAAAACACGGAGAGCCCTCTTGAGTATCACCTTTTTTTCCCTCAATAACTTCATCAATTATGCTCTTAAAAGCATAATATCATTAAATACATAATTGTCATATTTTTGTATACTAGTATAATAAAGTAATATATAAATGTTTCGAAAAGTGGTTTTTACTAGAAAGTGAAATTTTTTGTTTTATCGACGAAAAATCAATTTTTAAAGTAAGTTTTTTATAGTTTTTAGTATACTAATAGTCTAAAGACAGGAAAAGATGATAATATGGTAATCTTATTTGATAGACAAAACCTACCCAAAGATGTTCTAGAAATAATCTTTGCAACAAGCCAGCAAGTAGTTGTGGCAAGAGAATTAGTTAAATATATAGTAGATAATACAGGAGAGATAACAAAAACAGAAATGAGTTTGTTTGCAACAAAATTACATGAAGGAAAATATGAATGCGTGATGACAGAAGGTCAATATAAAGGGAAAAACGTCAAAATGTCATATAATAAAAGACAATTTTATGACAGAATATTGACGCCAATGAAAGCAATGGGCTTGATTGATTTTGATTTGTATAAAAAAACTTATCGTCTAAGCAAAAGATTTTCAGATGATCTTATGAAGATTGGATTGATGTGGAAGAAACAATTAGGAAAGATGGGCTTGTGATGATTAAATTTTACTTATTAAATAATTCCCTTATCTTTTAGAAATAAAAAAAATAGAATAAATATTATAATTAGAACAATCACTCTTAAATCGATTTGCCCTCTTTTATTTTTATTCATTTTGCTAAATTGTTCTAAAATCGAAATTCTTGTATCCAGTTTTGCAACATCGCTCTTAAAGTTTAATTTATCTTTTACAATATTTAAATCTTTTCTCACATCATTTATTATTTGAGTATTTTTATTGATATTTCTTGTTTTTTTCAGTGATGATTCTATAAGCCAAGATATAAAAAAATATAAAAAAATCGCCACTAACAAAGCGAAAAATAATGTTAATCCTGTCTGAGGCGTTTTAGATTGAGCATATAGACTAGTTATTCCAACAATAATGCTAACAATTATTCCTAAATAAGTTATAATGTGGTTTTTTTGAACACTCATAATCTTAATATCTACATTAATACAATTATTTAAAATTATTGGTGATAAAATCAAAAATTATTCTTTTTCTTAATTAAACTTTTTAATGCACCTGCAATAGGCATGTTCGACTTTTTTATTATATATTTAATTATGTTAATTATTTCAGGTTTATTTAATTTTATTACATTCATCTCTTCATGTAAATATTGAGCAATGTAAATCTTTTTATCAGGAGAATATAAAAAATGAATTGGTGTTTTATCTTCACAGGATGGACTGTTTGTCATATAGCCAATATATTCGAATTCAATAGGATTTTCATTTATTTTGTTTAATTCATCCAGCACATAAGAGATATGTGAAGTTTTTCTACCTCTTTTTAAATAACCTTCTTCTATTTCTTGCCCTTCAAAAAAACCAGTCCATCTTGATTTATTAATTTCAGTGTTTCTTTCCATCATATCTTCAAGTGTAGTATATTCAGCACCCAAGAATTTTTCATTAGAATTTAAAATCTCTTCTTTTATTTTTTTATCTAAAAATTTAAAATCATCTATTTTTTTTGCAATTGAATAAAGAAAAAAAGGAACTGTCGAATCATGCATTCCAATAAGACCTTTATGGTTTTTTGATGAAACTGAAACAGAACCCTCATAATCAGGAGTCCATTCAATAAAGAACTTATCATCAAAATAAAAATACTCTAGTTTTTCTGGCATAAAAAAAGAAAAAGAACATTTAATTTAAAAGTATTGTTGGTTTAAGAAATATAGATTGAATTATTTAAAATATCTCTCTGAAGTCTTAATTATATCTTCAATCATTTTAATAGTTTCTTTTAATTTAAGAATATTTACTTCTTCACCCCAATACTTAGCAACATAAGTTTCTTTAGCTAAAGAATAAAAAACATGAATCGGTTTTTTATCCTGCAATTCAAAACTGTTTAATATAGTTCCAACATAATCAAGATTTGAAAAATTAATATTGTTTTTCATAAATGCTTCAATAAAAAAATAACTGTTTTCATCTTTTCTGAACAAGTCAAAGTTTTCCTGAACTTTATCCTTAAAAAATCTAGTAAATAATTCTTTCTTTTTTTTCTTCTCTAAAATTCTTTTAATAGTCTTATATAAACTACTGATATCTCCTGAATTGGAAATATAACCATTCAGTTTTTTATCAAGCACATTGAAATCATCCATTTTTACAGTTAATAGATAAAGAAAAGCAGGAATTATTTTAGAACTCATACCTATGACCCCTTTTGAATGTTCTGATGAAACTGAAACAGAACCCTCATAATCAGGAGTCCATTCAATAAAAAGATTATCTCCACTATATAAGTATTCTAATTTCCCTACCATAATGATATAAATGGTAAAGCTATTTAAAGCAATTTCTGATGTCGGAAATATAGATTAGATAATGAATTTAGATTAATTTTTTAAATAAAGAAGTCCTTTAACGTGAAAAAAGGTGATAAAATGGCTGTAAAAAAGAAAGTACAAAAAAAAGTTCCTGCAAAAAGAAGATGCAACATTAGAATCTGCAATCCTCATAAATGCGGAGCATTATATGGATTAGGATTCCTAGGAGCGGTTGTATATTACATCGCAACAGCAACAAGCTTTTTGGGAGGAGTTTTAGGGGTTTTGAAGGCTTTGGTCTGGCCAGCATTCCTTGTATTCCAACTAATGAAATTTTTAGGAATGTAAAAACCAATTATTTTTTTTATTTTTATTCAAGAATTTTTTTTCTATCCATGCAAATGCGCAGGACCATATAAAGTAACTAACACAATAATTACTATGCCTAAAAATATAGCAAAAATATGAATAATTGTATCTTTTAATTTACAATGCCTATGTAATTGAGGAACTAAATTAGAAGCAGCAATATAAATAAAATTACCTGCAGCGAAAGGAATAATAAATTCAGTAAAGCCATGAATTTTTTCAATTAAAAAGATACCAATAACTGCTCCGAGAACAGCAGTCAAAGCAGATAAGAAATTGAACAACAAAGCTTTTTTCTTAGACATTCCTGAATAAAGCAGAACACCGAAATCTGCAATCTCCTGAGGAATCTCATGAAAAATAATTGAAATAGTTGCAGTGACTCCTATTGTTAAATTAACTGCATAGCTTCCTGCAATAACCAAACCATCAATAAAATTATGGATTCCATCACCAATAAGATTTACTGGTGCAAGATTATAAGCATGACCATGTGCACAATCTTTTTCACATTTTTTGTTGTGATGAAAATGAACAAACTTTTCAAGAATGAACATCAATATAAATCCTGACAAGATATAAATTGCAACAAGCAAAGTATATTCATGAGAAATTATTTCAGGAAGCAAATCCATAAAAACAGTGCTTAACAAGACACCAACAGATAAACTAAGCAGAAAAAGCAAAATTTTATTTGATATCTTTTTCTTGATCAATAAAGGAACTGCAACAATAACTGAAATCAAAGAAACCAAAAGAACACTTATTATTGCGTATAATGAATTCATGACAGATTAAAATGTTTATTTATTTATAAAAGTGTAGGTTTATTTATTATTCAAATATTTTTTATGAAGTTTCTTTGCAATTTTCCAAAATTTTACTCCATATTTTGGATCTATGCTTGCTTTAGTACAATAAGTACAATATCTTACACAATTATCAACACAATTTTCCTTCATGCAATATTCTATTGCATTTTTTATTTCAGCTTTTTTATCCTGAAGTTCAAAATCTTCAATATAATAATCCAAACCTGATTTATTCACATGTGTAATAACATGAGAAATCCAAAGTCTCGTACCTTCCATTCTTGGTTGACCACCAACACAACCTTTATCTGAACAAATTGTCATAATGAATAAATAAATAATCTGATTTAAATAAATATCGTTACTCTAAACTACAAAAGTTTTTATCAAGAGAAGTTATAAAGAAATTTCCATAGAAAAAGTATGTTTCTCGCCAGTTATTATTTTATCTTTAACTTTCAGTTTTTTCTTAAACAAAGGACAATCAAGCACAAAACTTTCAAACTCTCCTCCTTCCCCTGCAGGATTCAAGCCATATTTTTCTCTTAACTTAATCACATCATCAATAAATTTGTTGTCAATCTTTCTTCCAAGCCAAGATTCATCTAAAGGATAAGCAGCAACTCCAACAACAATAACCTCAAACTTATTCTTTACAATATCTTTCAATAATTCAATCTGATCTATTTTCCATAAAGGATTGAAAACTTCTAACTTTAATTCATCGCATATTTTCTGAATTCTTGATGCCTGATAAACACTCTCAACAGCACCAGTAACAACTCCTTTAACACCATATTTCTTTTTTGCATTGCTTATTGCAGATTTCAAATCTTTTAATTCAATCTCTTTTTTTCCTTTAGTCTTTTGAATCAAAAGAGGAATATTCATAACTCCAGCCTGTTTCTTAACTTTTGTAATAGAAGGAGTGTGAAACATATAACTAAAAGGGTTTTCAGATTCAATAGTAATCAAACAAGATACTTCATGATATTTTGAAGCAAGATAAACAGCAAAAATACTGTCTTTACCTCCTGAAACCAAAGCTGCAACTTTCATGTCAAACAAGAACTGATTTTTATTTAATAATGTTGCTTTCTTAAAAAGATAATTTTCTTCTTTGATTCTTAAACAAATTAGTAAACTTTATAAAGAGTGTATTGTCGAATAGTTAAAGCATAGATAATAAGTTTGTGCTTTACACGGAGTGTGAAAAAAAATGGATTATAAGAGAAGTGGTTTCAGAGGAAACCAAGACCCTAAGGAAATGCATAAGGCAGTTTGTGCTGATTGTGGAAAAGAATGTGAAGTACCATTTAAGCCATCAGAAGACAGACCTGTTTACTGCAAAGATTGTTATAGAAAGCATAAGAAATTCTAATTATATCGATACTTTTCTAGACACTATTTTTTTATTTTATTTTTTTTCTGATTAAATAGATTGTGCTTAAAATTTTAATAAAACTCAAAAAAAATTATTTGATTTCAATAAACTTATAAACTAAATCAGTCACTCTTTCTGCTGCTTTGCCATCTGTTCTAAAACAAGAGGCTTGTTGAATTAATTCCTCTCTATAATCACTATCAATGTATGCTTGTCTAATCAATTCTTTACAATTTTTTTTAGTATATCCGACAGAAATCATTCCATTTTCAGTTAGAATTGCAAAGTGATCTTTTCCCTGTAAATTTGGTTGTAAACTGATACAAGGTTTTCCCATATAAACTGCTTCAATCCCTAAAGTTGAAAATGGAGTTAATGTTGCCTCTGAAGCAAGAATTAATTTATGAGGGTGAATATCTTTACTTAATCTTATTCTTCTATCATTTTTTTTTTGTATATAATTATTTATGTCAAAAAAATCTTCTTCAGGAACACGTGGATGAAGTTTAACAACAAGAGCATATTTTTGACTTTTACATTCAGATAATTCTCTTAAAACATCTTCAACTAATTTTAGATTATCTAAATCCCAAAAACCTAATTTGGATTTTTCTTTTTTCCAAGCACCAGCAACATAAAAGAATAAAACTTCACCACCTAAACCAATTTGTTGTCTTAAATTATTTTTTTCTTTTTCTGAGAATCTTTTTGCTTTAGCTTCTAAATTATCAAAATGAGGATTTCCTGTTATTATTAATCTATCTTTTTCAAATCCTTTTTCAAGCATATCTTTTTCAGCGTAATTATCCATAATAGCAATTTTATCAGGTAAAAATTTAAACTGCTCTTCTGAAAAAATATTATCAAAACTTGAAGAAATATTTTCCCAGTGATCTAGAACAGCTATTGAAAAAATTTTATTTTGTCTTCCAGCTAAAGTTATTGTTTGTTCAAGTACATCAATATTATTTTCATCTTGAATGCTTGTCCCTGTTAAAATCAAATTTGGTGATTCTTGTTTTAACAAATCATTCATAGATTCTAAAGAAACATCTTTTAAATCATAATCACTAATTCTTTTATATTTAATTTTTTGATTATCGAGAATTTCTTCAGAATATTGATGACCTATTGTAATAATATCAACCTTTTTTTCTTGTTTTAATTTTTTTATAACAGGGATTATTGCATTGATTGCTCCAGTATGCCATGAAGTTGCTAATACTTTAGGTTTCATAAAAATCAAATCAGGGTGAGTGATTTATAAATCTTTTGGTGTGTTCACCACTTTTTAGTTAAAAATTATATTAATTGATTATTTTCAATAAAATCTTAATAAACATTACTAAAAAAATTTATTCCAAATATTTAAATAGGCATTATCATTATCTTTTATTTAGGAATAAAAAAATGAAAAATAAAAACATATTTTGCATCTTTGGAATTTTACAAGCTATCACTTTAGGATTTATTGTCTTTTTTCTTTTACAATCCTCTACAATTGGTAAAGATACAAGAATCTTACTCAGCATTTTATTTCCTGTCTTCACATTGATTATTGAATATATAACTTATCAAAAAAAATGAAAAAAAGAAAACCGAATCCAATTAAATTTGTGATAGGATTATTATTTGTATTAAGCAGTGTACTTTTTATGTTGTTAGATAAATCAGATAATACTCCTGTTTCTGTTAAAATATCTCTAGCAGTCATAGGAATTGCATTTATTGCAACATCAAAATACAGACTTCTAAAATAAAAAACAACTATAAAAATATTTATTTACTTAAACCTCTTGTTATTTTACAAGTCTTTGTATAAAGATCTCTGAAAATATTCTTTGGATCAGTTTTATTCTTAATCTCATAATAATTCTTTTTATTCCAAATTTTCCAAAAATCTGATTCAGAATAATAATTATTAGAAATAAGAGTCTTAATCCCTCCAATCTTCATCAATTTATCTTCAAATATTTTATAATAATTTTTATTGTCCTTTTTTTTCATCCCATAAACAGCCAAATCCAAAAAAAGTTCATCTTTGGTTATATTAACAAAATCTTTGTCTATCCATTCATATTTTCTGACAACTTTATATGGTACACACCATAAAGGAAAATGACTTATTTCTTTTTGATACCATTCTAAAAAATTTGTGACTTTTGAAAAAGGTATAAATGTATCAATAGTAACAGGAATTTTTTTAGCGTGAATTAACCAATGAAACTTTTCAACAAATCTCAGAACAGTGTTGGAATTTATGAACTTTCCAAATAATAGTCTACCTAAGAAAGATTTAGGAAATACATTAGTTACACCTTTATCATACCTAAAAAAATAATCTTTTATTTTTAGATAATCTTCTTTTCTTTGTTTTGTGCTTTTATAATAAATTCTCATCCAATCATAACTATGAGTGTATGGTACTTTATCTACAAAATTTGCTACGCTCAGCACATATTCTTTTGGAGAATGAATAATTCCATCCATAAAATCAACATCTTTAGTTTTATAATGCCTCCATATAGCTGATTTATAATCTTCAAGATTATTATATTTCTCATAAGTCACTTTCACAAATGGTTTAGAAGGTATTAGCCTGAACTTTAATTTTGAAATAATTCCCAAAGTCCCAAATGTACCATGCACCATTTGAAATAATAAACTGTTTTCATTATCAGGAGTGCAAATTAATATATCACCTTTTGCAGTAATAATTTCATATTCAATACAATTATCATGAAATCCTCCTCTTTTAAATGACATTGATTCTATTGAACAACCTGCAACTGCACCACCAATAGTTATAGTTTTTAATTCAGGTACAACAACAGGAACTAGATTATATTTAAGCGTTGCATTAACTAAATCAATAAAAGTAACACCAGATTCTGCGATACAAATTCTTTTTTTTGGATCAATTTCAAGGATATCATTCAAATCACTAATATCAATCTTCTCGTCAGAAAGTCTTTTATCATTTAATTTAGGAACTTCATGAGAAACAGCTTTTTTCTTTAATGACAAGGGTTTTGTTTTTTTATATTCTTTTAATTGTTTAGCAATTCTATTAATTTTTTGTTCATGATTTAACATATTTTTCAACTCTATTTTTAATTAGAAATTGTTATTCAGTTTTATAAATATTCCTGTAATATTTTGTTTTCTTAATAAAAAAATAATTATTTTTTACTAAACATACTTTTAGTAACAGAAACAATCCATTTCCAATGTAAAATCAGATGTATTAATACAAGCAAACCCATCAGCAGACCACTCCAATCATGCAATAAAGTGATTGTTTGAGAATTTAATTTATTGCTTGTTGTGGTTCCTAAAAATTTTGAAAATCCTGGAAATTTAAATATGCCGGTAAGGAATACTAACAAAAAAGACAAAGCTAAACCTACATCAACCCAATAATTTAGTTTTGTTTTATTCATTTTTCTTCCTCTGAATCAAAAAATTTAATTAACTGATTGTATTCTTTCTTAGATATTTCACCAGAAGCTAATCTGCCATCTAATATTTTTTTAGGATCTTTGTTTTTTCTAATAAGATACAATATCAACATAATTGTAACTATGAAAAACAAAATTTGTGCTCCAAGCACATATAAAAATCCAAGTCCTGCCATTTTAATTACCTCCAAAAATTAAAAAAAAAGGAAGAATTAATTCCTTCCTCTTCCTTGCATTGAACCTATGTTGTCACAGTTTCCATCGTTGTCTGCATCAACAAAGTTGTTTTGCTGCATTCTTTGACCTTGGCCTTGATTCATTCCTCTACCAAAACCAGTTCCATCTCTTGGACCATTTCCATTGTTTAATCCAAGTTCAGCTCTTAATGCAGCTGCTGTTTCATAATCTCCATTTTGTCCTGCTTCATGTGCCTGAACAAATATATGGAAATTACTTTCAGTTACAACATCCACAACTCTTGGGTTTCTTTCGTTTTCAGTCATCAAAGCAACCCATGCATTATAATCACCTATATCAAATGCGTTTTCCATTGCTTCATGTCTTTCTTCTGTGTAGTTTGGACCATTCACAGAATAGTCTCCTCTGTAAGCATTCACTAGGCTTGTTGAAAATACCAATCCAACAACCAAAAATGCCAACAGGCCAAATATAGTTGTTTTCGCAGAAACCTTTGGTTTCTGGGACACAAAAAATTCTTTATTTTTTCGTGTTTTCATTTGTTTTACCTCCTGTCGAAATCTTTGTTTCAACATAGGATATTATATGGATGAAACTATACATATTAATTGTTGAAACTATTGAAATAATGCTGAAACTGAGTTTCAAAATAAAGAAACTATCATAAAATTTATAAAGAAAATAGTCAATAAATTTCTTATGGTGAAAAACAACAGAAAAATAATGCTTGGAATTGGCATAATCATATCATTTGCTCTGCTTATAATATCAATCAGCTTATACTTTAATTATCAGCATAACTTAAGGCAGGAATCAAAATTAGATCCAACTGCTGTTGAAGGCATGACAAAAGAAGAGATAATGCAATTTTTAGAAGAAAGGAGAGACACAGAGCCAATATTTCATAGTTTTTATGTAATTCCATTCATCGCTTTTATTGGATTATTAGTAGGAACAATAGTCTATTATATAATGTCAGATAAGATAATCCAAAAAGAACATACACTTGAGAAAAATACAAAAATAATTCTTAATTTTCTTACAGCTCAAGAAAAGAAAGTTATTGAAACACTCATGGAAAATGATGGTAAAGTACAGCAATATGAATTATCTCATCTTCCTAATTTGAATAAATTAAAAACACACAGAATACTTATCAATCTTGAACAAAAAGGAGTAATACATAAAGAAAAACTTGGAAAGATAAACAAGATTGTTTTGAATAAAGAATTATATGAGGTTTTGAAATGAACAATAAAAATATGGGTGTATTATTGATTATTGCAGTTGCTTTAGGTTTATTTGCTTTTTCTTCAGTAAGTATTTTTGTGAATGGTTTTAAGATGTATAAGATATATCCATTACTTCTTGGCTTTGTTAATTTAGTTGCTGTTTATTATTTATACAAGAAAAAATAATTTCATAATACTGCCTGAAGGACATTATACAAATAACCTGTCAGGATTATTGCTAATGCTACAACACCAAAAAATATTGCTATCAATCTTAATTTCATAGCTCTTCTTAATATAACTGCTTCAGGAAAACTTAAAGCAGCAGTTGCCATCATAAAAGCCAGAGCAGTACCTAAAGGAACACCTTTCTGAAACAAAACAACTGCGATAGGAATAATCGCTGCACAACTACCATACATAGGAACACCTAAAATTACAGCAAGAGGAACCGCAAACAATCCTCCTTTGTTAACAATTGATTGAATCACTTCTGCTGGAATATAATTATGAATAACTGCGCCAATACCAACACCTGCTAAAATCCAGATCCACAATTTCTTAACTATTGATTTTGCTTCATTCAAACCAAACAAAAATCTTTTACTGATTTTGTTGTATCTTGTCTCTTTTTCAGAAACTTTATTCTTGAACAAATCTTTTTCTAAATATTTTTCAAGCTTCATCTTTCCAAGAATAATTCCTGAAATAACTCCAATAAGTATTCCGCTTATAATATATGCAATTGTTATTTTCCATCCAAAAAAACCAAGCATTAAGACAACCAGATATTCATTGACTAAAGGAGATGTTATCAAAAAAGAAAAAGTGACTCCTAAAGGAATACCTGCCTCTAAAAAACTAATAAATAAAGGAATAGATGAACAGGAACAAAAAGGAGTTATTGCTCCAAATAAAGATGCCATCAAATTACCTAAACCATATTTTTTTTTGCTAATCCATTTTTTTATTTTTTCCTGAGAAACATAAGTTCTTAAAAATCCAATCAAAAAAATCATCACAAACAATAATAAAAGTATTTTAATAGAATCATAAATAAAAAAATTAAGAGATTCAACCCATTTTAATCCTGAATTTAATCCTATCAAAGAATATAAAATCCAATTAATTAAAGTATCTAGCATTTTTTGTTTTTACAGCAACATTTCTTTTCTTTTGACTTAACTTCAAGTTTCTTGTCAAGCTTGTCAATTAATTTTCCTAAAAAGCTCTTTTTTTTCATTTCAATTCTCCAAAAATTCAAAAAATCATTTATTAAATTTCTCTCTTAATTTTTCAAGCATGAACTCAGTCATTTTATTCAAATCAAATTCATGCTTCCAGCCCCAATCTTTTCTTGCAGTAGAATCATCAATTGTCTTAGGCCAAGAATCAGCTATTTTCTGTCTGGAATCAGGCTCATAAACAACATCAAGAGCTGGCACCTGTTTCTTAACATCATCAACCAATTCTTCAGCAGAAAAACTTATGGCTGCAAGATTATAACTAGTCCTTATCTTAATAGAATCAACAGGAGCATCCATGATGCCAATAGTTGCGTTAACAGCATCATCCATATACATCATAGGCAAAACAGTATCTTTACTGACAAAACAAATGAATTTTTCATCAAGAACTGCCCTATAATAAATATCAACAGCATAATCTGTTGTTCCACCGCCAGGCTCAGCTTTCCAGCTGACAATACCAGGATAACGAACACTGCGAACATCTAATCCATATTTTAAATTATAATACTGGCATAAAATCTCACCAGCAAGTTTAGTAACACCATACATGGTAGTAGGTTCTAAAACTGTATGCTGAGGAGTATTTTCTTTAGGAGTTGTAGGGCCGAAAACTGCAATAGAGCTTGGCCAGAATAATTTAATCTTATGTTCAACACAAATATCTAAAATATTTTTTAGACCATTCATGTTAACTTCCCAAGTAAGCTGAGGTTTTTTCTCACCAACAGCAGATAATAATGAAGCTAAATGAAAAATTTGAGTTATTCCATGTTTTTTTATAATTTCAGTCATTTCATCTTTATTAGTAACACTGCCTTTTTCTAACAGACCCTCAAAATCATCAGGGATATTATGATGACCCAAAGCAATCACACTATCTTTGCCGTGCTTTTTTTGTAAAGCAGGAACTAAATCACTCCCTATCTGCCCAAAGGCACCTGTAACTAAAATTTTTTCCATATTAAAAATCAATAAATATTTATTTTTGAATATTATAAAAACATTTCGTAATACAGATTATTTCATTAATTTATTTCACACCTAAAATGTTTACTATTTTTAAGATGTGAAAAGCAAAAACTTTATATACTATTTATTTAAAATTATTTTACAGGGGGAAATTAAAATGAGTGTAGATGAGAAAACTGAAGATATGTTAAGAGGACAAAAATTTATTAATAAAACAATCACAAAAATAATTGATGGAAAAGAATGTGTAATTGAAAGAATATGTGAAAAATGTTTTAATGGAACTATAGAAGATGACGTTACGAAAGAAATTAAATATGCTGGAAAATGTTCAAAATTTGAAGCAAATATACTCTTTGGAGAACAACCACTTCCATTACCTGCAAAATTAGACGGAAAAGACGTAGGAAATTACTGTCCTTGTTTTACATTTTATGATGCTTTTAAATATATTTGATTATTTTTTCTTTTTTATATTTATTAAATCTCTTCTTCAATGTTTTCTTTGAGAATCAAGCATTTAAATCCCTTGCTTTCAACTAATTCCTTAAACAATTCAGCATCTTCAACACTTCCAACAATGCTTCCATAATGACAAGGAATAGCAAGTTTTGGCTGGATAATCTCAACAACTTTTGCAGCATCTCGCGGACCCATAGTATAAGTTCCTCCGACAGGAAGAACAACAATATCTGCATTAATCTTATACATCTCAGGAATAATATCAGTATCACCAGCAAAATAGATAGATTTACTTCCTTTCAAAAGATAACCAAAACAATTTTCTTTCTTATGTTCACCTTTTGGAGCTGTAACATTATAAGCAGGAAGAACTTCAAAAGTGATTTTGTCTACAGAATGCTTTTCATCAAGATGAACTTCATGAATACCTAAAAGCTGAGAAGCAACATCCTTAGGACCAAACAAAAAAGTGTTGTCATT
Organism: uncultured Methanosarcinales archaeon; assembly: GCA_964571335.1. GTDB lineage: Archaea > Nanobdellota > Nanobdellia > Woesearchaeales > ARS49 > JAFCDQ01. Next base: position 13,508 of record CAZNAM010000014.1, read on the forward strand.
CATGCATTTCTTAGTTTTTTCAATATTGAAATGATCAAAATGAGAATGAGTGATTAATACAATATCAGCAGGAGAATAATTTTCATCCTCGCCAGCATAAGGATCAATGTATATTTTCAGATTATCCATCTGGAGTAAAAAAGAGTTCTGACCAAACCAAGTTATTTTCATGTTTAAATAATAGATTTAAAACTATAAAAAGATTTTTAAAATACTAAGAGAACTAAGAGAATATGAAAAAAGAGGTATTGTTTGTTTTAGTGTTTATCTTAGCTATATTCGCAAATGCACAGGAAACTTCTCAGGAATTAGCTCAGATAGAAGAAATAAAGCAGGATCTGAAAGAAAAAGAACAAAAAATAAATGACTTAGAAAGCAGATTTACAGAACAACTGCAACAGGAACAACCAGTTCCAAAAACATTATTTGTATTTTATTTACTTGGTGTGAATCTTATATTGCTTGTTTTTGTGATAATACTATTATTTTATTTCTACAAGAAATACATCAAAAAAAGATATGGAGTAGGAGAAATACATCCAGTACCTGAAGAACTGGTAGATTATGTCTACAAATCATTATCCAAAAAAAATCCTCAGGAAATTAGGATGGAACTGGCTAAAAAAGGCTGGTCACCAAGCATAATAGAACATGCAATAGATGCAGCAAAAGAGAAATGATTTTTTTATTTTGGTGATAATTCTTATTCTGGAAAACTTTAGTGTGCTTGTTTAGCGAAATGTTAATTATGGGTCTCAAATACCCACACTAATTTTATTAAAAAAAAGTCTCAAAATAAGGAAAAATCTTATAAACTAACCCAGAATAAACACAAGAATATGGTGCTTGAAAAGCTTGGAGAGAGCCTTAAAGGAACATTGAAGAAAATAGCAAAATCAGTCTTTGTAGATGAAAAACTATTGAATGAATTAATCAAAGACCTACAAAGAGCATTATTACAATCAGATGTAAATGTAAAACTAGTGTTTGATCTGACTAATAAGATAAAACAAAGAGTACAAAAAGAAGAAACACCAGGAGCACTAACAAAAAAAGAACATCTGATCAACATAGTATATGAAGAATTAACTAATTTCTTAGGCGGAGAAAAAGAAGAAATCATATTTGGAGAAAAAAAGCCAAACAAAATAGTTCTTATTGGATTATTTGGTTCAGGAAAAACTACATCATCTGGAAAGTTAGCAAAATACTTCATGAAAAGAGGATTAAAAGTAGCATTACTTGGACTAGATGTACACAGACCAGCAGCAATGGATCAAATAGAACAAATAGGAAAAAGCCTGAACGTACAAGTATTTATTGACAGAAAAGAAAAAGATCCAATCGAGATATACAAAAAATTTGAACCAGAATTTCAGAAATATGATTTGTTGATTATTGATACAGCAGGAAGAGATGCATTAAGTTCTGATTTGATTACTGAATTGAAAAAAGTTAATGATGTTGCTCAACCAGATGAGAAATTACTTGTAATTAGTGCAGACATAGGACAAGCAGCACAAAAACAAGCACAAGCATTCCATGAAGCAGGAGCAATTACTGGGGTGCTTGTTACAAAGATGGACGGAACAGCAAAAGGAGGAGGAGCATTAAGTGCATGCGCTATAACAGATGCACCAATAAAATTCATAGGAACAGGAGAAAAATCAGAAGACTTAGAAGCATTCAATCCAAAAGGTTTTGTTGGTAGACTTTTGGGAATGGGAGACTTAGAAGCATTACTTGAAAAAGCAAAAGAAGCAATAACAGAAGAAGATGCAGAAGACATGAAATCAAAATTACTAAAAGGAGATTTTAACTTAATTGATTTATACAAACAAATGAAAGCAATGAATAAAATGGGACCATTAGGAAAAGTTTTGGAAATGATACCAGGATTAGGACAATTAAACCTGCCAAAAGATATGTTAAAAGTTCAAGAAGGAAAATTAACAAAATGGAAATTTGCAATGGACTCAATGACAAAAAAAGAATTAGAAGAACCTGAAAATATAGATGTTTCTCGTCTGGAAAGAATATCACAAGGATCAGGAATAAGTGTAAAAGAAATAAGAGAATTACTGAAACAACACAAACAAAGCAAGAAATTAGTTAAAATGATGAAAGGTGGAGCAGATGGAAACCCAGAAAAGATGATGAAGAAATTACAGAGACAAATGGGTGGCAAATTAAAGTTTTGATTTAAACATCAAAAGGACTTTTAATCTTAAGAAAATCTTTCTTAGCAACATGAGTATAAATAGAAGTAGTTTCTAACTTAGAATGACCCAATAACTTTTGAATATACCTAATATCTGTGCCAGACTCAAGCAAATGAGTAGCAAAAGAATGCCTTAACATATGAGGCGTGACTTTCTTATTCAAAATTTTAGAAGCTTTCTCAAGAATCAACTGAACAGACTTAGAAGAATAAGCTCCTTTTCTACCCTCAAAAAGAAAAGAACTAGAAAAATTAGTCTTACACAAATAAGCAAACAAATCTTTCTTAACTTTCTCAGAAAGAATAGTCATCCTATCCTTCTTACCCTTAGCTTGCCTGATAAGAATAGTATTATTATCTGAATCAATATCTTCCCTCTTTAAATTAATTAATTCGGAAATTCTCAAACCAGAAGAATAAATCAAAGAAATCATCAATCTATGTTTAATATTAGAAATATTTTTTAAAATTAATAAGATATCATTCTTAGATAAAACCTTTGGCAAAGTCTTCTTTTTTTTAGGTAAAGGAATATTATCAAAACAAATATTTTTCTTAAGAACAACATTGAAAAAAAATCTTAAACTGGCCATGATCTGCCTAATAGAACTAACATCAAGAAAATCATTCAACATCAAAAAGTACCTTCTAACAGAAGAATCAGATATATTATCAGAACTCTTAGAAATCCAAACAAGAAATTTATTAACATTATACAAATAAGCTTTCTTAGTTTTAGGACTAAAACCCCTTAATTTAATCTCCTCAGACAATTTATTCAAAACTAAATTATTATCCATTTTATAAAAAAAGAA
>CAZNAM010000015.1:0-16219 GCA_964571335.1 uncultured Methanosarcinales archaeon
TAATGCAGGCATTAGATGAAGAATATCTTGAAGTAGATATACAATATGGCGGATTAGATCAAAGAAAAATAATGATGTTTGCAAGAGAAAATCTTCCTAAAATAAATTACCCAAAAAGAATAGAAATAATGGGTCCATTAATTCCAGGATTAACAGAAGATGGAAAAATGAGTGCGAGTGTTACATACAGCAAAATAGATTTATTAGATACTCCAGAAATGATAAAGAAAAAACTTAATCAGGCATTCTGTCCAGAAGGGCAAGTTGAAGAAAATTGTATTCTTTCATTAATGAAATATCTTGTTTTTGTATTGAAAGAAGACTATAATGAAGAATTAATTATTGAGAGACCTGAAAAATTCGGCGGAACATTGAAATATGCAAAATATGAAGATTTAGAAAAAGATTATGCAGCAAAGAAAATACATCCAACTGATCTAAAAAATGTTCTTGCAAAAGAATTAAGCGAACTTTTAGAAAACATAAGAACAGAAATGGAAAGTCAAAAAACATTGATTCAGGAAGCATATCCAGAGCAAGAAAATTAATTTTTTAAAAAATTAGCAGATTAATCTTTTGGATTAATCGCCATTTACATTACAAGGATAATTTCCCTCAAAACAAGCATAACAAAAGTTTTCTCCATGACAATATTTTTCGGCAAGTTCTTTTAAACTAGCAATTTCAATATCTTCATTAGCCCAATCAGGTCTATCCAAAGGCAAATATTCTAAAGTTTTAGCACCAATATCCTGCCTTAACTTCTCAATACCTCCACACCTATTAATTCCTAATTCTTCACTAGTTGCAAAATCAATTCCTAAAAAACAAGGAAATTTTATAGGAGGTGATGCAGATCTGAAATGAACAACAGGAACATAATTTTTTGACATTCTAATAACATTTTTAGCAGTATTGCTTCTTACAATAGAATCATCTATCAAAATACATTCTTCTTCAGTTTCATAAAGATTATCAATCATTTCAAATTTTTCTTTCTGCTTAGTAAATCTTTCATCAATATCAGGCATAATAAATGTTCTTTTAACATCACCATATTGTCTTTTCATCAATAAATTTTTTAATTGAATTTCTGCTTCATTAACATAGCCATTTGCTGCAAGATTTCCTGAATCTGGAACAGAAGAAACTGAACATTTTTTAAATAAATCAGGATGTTTAATTTTATCCTGCAATGCTAAAATTTTTCCAAGTTCTATTCTGAACTTTCCAACAGGAACACCAAAACTTTTACTTCCAGGACTGCTAAAATATATTAATTCAAAAATACAATGAGCAGTTTCTTTTTTAGGAAAAGGATAATATGATTTCTCACCTTCTTCTGATAAAACTAAAACTTCTCCAGGATTAATATCTCTTTCATATTTTAAATTCAAAAAAGTTAAAGCATTTAAATATTTAAAAGCACAAGTTTCAGAAGCAAAACAATAACCTGTTTCACCAAACTCAAATTTTGCAAGACTAAAAGGTTTATTTCCCATTGGATCTCTTGCAGCAATTAATTTATTATTGCCCATAACAAGAAGACTATATGATCCTTCAACTTGTTTAAGAGCAGAGATTAAAGCAGTTTCAAGCGTTTTTTCTGAAGACCTTGTCATTAAATGTGCTATCAACTCACTATCTGAAGTTGATTGAAAAGGAACATCTTTTTGTAATTCTCTTTTTATCTGTTTAACATTACAAAGTTGTCCATTATGTACAATAGTAAAACATCCTAAATGATCTGAATAAAAAATAAATGGCTGTGCATTTGCTAAATCTTTTTTATTTCCTGCAGTAGAATAACGAACATGACCTATGCTTATTGAAGAATTCCAATCTTCAAAAGGAAAATCTTTTTCAAAATCTCTTACTAAACCAATTGCTTTACAAGGTCCTTTAATTAAATCTGTTTCAGGCTGGAAAGAAGAAATACCAACACTTTCCTGCCCTCTATGTTGTTGTGATGCTAAACCTTTAATAACAATATGCTCTAACTGAGGATTAATTCTAAAACCAAAATAACCAAATAAGCCACATGCTTCTTTAGGTTTATCAATTTCATTCATCAACTAATTAAAATCATCAACTAATTTTTAAGTATTTATGAACTAGAAAATACATAACAAAAAAAAGAAAAAAAAATTTACAAGAACACAGCTATAACCAAAGCTATAATTGAAACTAACTTAATCAAAATATTTAAGCTAGGTCCACTTGTATCCTTGAAAGGATCTCCAACAGTATCTCCAACAACTGCTGCTTTATGTGCATCAGAACCTTTACCGCCAAGATTTCCTTCTTCAATATATTTCTTTGCATTATCCCATGCTCCACCTGTATTGGACATCATCAATGCAAGCAAGAAACCAGTAACAAGACTTCCTGCAAGCAATCCACCAAGAGCTTCTGCACCAAGACCAAAACCAACAACAATAGGTGTTGCGATTGCAAAAAGTCCTGGAAGAAACATTTGTTTTAAAGCAGAATTGGTACTAATACTAATACAGCTATCATAATCTGGTTTATCTTTACCTTTCAAAATGCCTGGCTTTTCTTTAAATTGCCTTCTAATTTCATCAACCATCTCAATAGCACTTTTACCAACAGCTCTCATAGTAAAACTAGAGAACAAGAAAGGCAATAAACCACCAATGAACAAACCTGCCATAGTGTATGGATTAATAATATCTATAACCTGTAAGTTAACAGTTTTTGCATAAGTTGTGAATAAAGCAAGAGCAGTTAAACCAGCACTACCAATAGCAAAACCTTTTCCAATTGCGGCAGTTGTATTACCAACTGCGTCAAGAGATTCTGCTCTTTTTCTTATTTCAGGACCCATTGCTGCCATCTCTGCAATACCTGCAGCATTATCTGCAACAGGACCATAAGTATCTGTAGCTAAAGTAATTCCTAAAGTTCCAAGCATACCAACAGCAGCAATAGCTATACCATAAATTCCTCCAAAAAAGTAAGAAATAAGAATAGCTGCAACAATTGCTAAAATAGGAATAGCAGTTGATTCCATACCAATAGCTAAACCATTGATAATATTTGTTGCTGAACCTGTTTTACTTGCTTCAGCAATAAGTCTTGTAGGTTTTCTGTCAGCACTAGTATAATATTCTGTAACAATACCAATTAAGACTCCTGAAAGCAAACCAGCAAGTACACAATAGAAAAGACCTATCTCCATACCTAACATATTAACAACAAAATAAGAAGCAACAGCCATCAAAAATGCAGAACCAAAAATCCCTCTATTCAATGCTTTGTGAGGTTTTTTTGCACTCCCCATCTTAATGAATAAAACACCAATCACAGAACAAATAATACCTACTCCTGCAATCATTAAAGGAAGTAAAACACCATTAATGTTACCTAAGAAAAAAACAGCTCCAAGAGCAATAGCAGCGATGATAGAGTCAACATAAGATTCAAATAAGTCAGCACCCATACCTGCAACATCTCCAACATTGTCTCCAACATTATCAGCAATCACACCAGGATTTCTTGGGTCATCTTCAGGGATGCCTGCTTCAACCTTTCCAACAAGGTCTGCTCCCACATCCGCTGCTTTAGTATAAATTCCTCCTCCAACTCTTGCGAACAAAGCAATACTACTTGCTCCAAAACCAAAACCAAACAAGATTGTAGGATCTTTGAATATTAAATAAGCAGCAGTAACTCCTAAAAGTCCAATACCAACAACAACCAAACCCATAACTGCTCCTGAGCTAAATGCAACCCACAATCCTTTTTCAATACTTTTTTTACAAGCAAAAGCAGTTCTTGAATTTGATGCAGTTGCAATTCTCATACCAATATTACCTGCAATCGCAGATAAAGCAGCACCAAAAACAAAAGCAAGTGCTGTTTTTATTCCAATCATGTATCCAAGAATAACTGCAACAATAATCACAAAAATAACAAGAATCTGATATTGTTTCTTAAGATAACTTAAAGCACCCTTATATATAAGATCAGATATCTCTATCATCTTTGGTGTGCCTTTTTTTTGTCTAGAAATTGTAATAGCGAGCAAGCCTGCAACCAGCAAAGCGAGAGCTCCTGACATCCACACAAACCATAACATTGTAGAACAAGAAAAAAGTCATTTATTTTTAAAGTTTGTTATGTCAAAGAGTATAATCTAAATTTAATATTGTTTTTTCAATTTTAGAAATTATTTATGCTTATCTTCTGTATAAAAACATGGGACGATAAGATCTCCCCAATATTATTATCGAACGGGTATGTTTATCATCAGCAGATTCTTCTGGCATCTCTTCATCTTTATATTTAAACAAACCATCATATTTCTTCAAAGATTCTAACCTTTCATCCAAAAGATCAAGTAACTCTACCATAATATTTTAGATTTAATTTAGATTATAAAAAATTTTCTAAATAATAAATCAAGAAAGAAGAAATAAAAAAATAAAAAAATTAAATAAATGCGTTGGCTTCAAAAACAGGTGGTCTGTTCTTATTGGTTACTGTTATTGTAATATCTTTCTTAGCAACATTGCCATTTGCATCTTCAGCAGATACTGTTACAGTATAAGTTCCTGCATCTTCATAATCAGTTGTTTTTGAATCTGAAGTCATCCAACCAGTAAAAGTTATTGTGAAATTATCTTCTTCTGGATCTGTAACAACAGGATTTAATTTAACAGTATCGCCTTCTTCAACTTCAACATCATTTATTACAATTACAGGAGGTCTGTTCAATGCTTCAACAATAACATCAAAAACAATCTTGCTTGTTGCTTTACCATCACTTGCAGTTACTGAAATTTCATAAGCACCAGCATCTCCAATATTAGTTTGCCATTTACCTGCCTCATCAAGAGGTGTGCTGAAGCTATATCTTATTTTATCATTATCAGGATCAGTTCCAGTAGGAGTTATTATTATCTTGTCACCTTCTTTAATTTCAACATCTGAAATTGTATCAATCACAGGAGGCCTGTTAATATCTTCAATGATCACATATATTTCTTTTTCAGCAACATTTTGTCCATCAGTTGCAGTTATCTTAACTTTATGACTTCCAGCTTCTATAAAAGTAGGAACATATTCTGCTGAATCCATAAATCCTGAATAAGTTATCTTGATATCATCATTATCAGGATCAGTTATTGTTGGAGATAAAAATATTTTTTCACCTTCTTTACCATAAATAGATTCTGCAATATCTATAACTGGAGGACTATTTTGAGATTTAACAATCAATTTTATTTTCTTTGTAATTTTATTTTCCCCATCACTTGCAATAATTGTTAAATCATATTCTCCTGCATCACCCACTTTTGTTAGCCATTCACCTTTTTCATTAAGAGGTTCAGAAAAAGTATATTTTATAGCGTCACCATCAGGATCGTTTGCTTTTAAATTTGGAAAACTAACCATATCTCCTTCCATAACAGTCTTAACCATAACATCATTTTCTTTTTCTTCAATAACAGAATCAGATAAAGTTGAATTATTCGCAACATCAATTTCTGTTGTTTTATTTAACTCAGCATTTTGTTCTATTTCAACTTGTTCTTCTGAAACTGCAGGTTGCAAAGGCAAACAAGCTACTAACCCCACAAGCATAATTATCAATAATGCAAAATTAATATTTCTCATTTTAATAAAACCCTCCTCTTTTGAGTATAATCACCCCAAATGTTACCATTTTAGAATGGAAATTGCTTTATATAGTTTTCTGTTATTTAAGATATATTTTTCTAAGATTGTTTTTGAGAAATCTAAATAAAAAATAAATAACAAAAGGCAAGGTTAAAAGCAAAGAAACAAGCAAAATATAAAACATAAAATCAAAAAAGAAAGATTCTGGATAAAAAGTGATTAAAGTGCTTTCAGCTGAAAAAATCCAAGAACCTGATTTAAACAAAAAAGAATGAAAAACACTAAACAAATTAGTAAATGGTGCGATCATCAAAAATAAAGAAACAAACAAGACAAAAAAAGAACCAAGAAAAATAAATTTAAAAGACTTAACAAAAGCAAAATAAATAAAAACAAACAAGAATGAAAAAAACAAAATCCAAGTTGAAATATTTATTATTTTTTTAACATCATAAAGATGACTTATTTCTTTTTCATCAGAAAAAACATCAGGAATATTTTTTTCTGAACTTTGAAAAAAAGAAATCAATTTTTTTGTGGGTTCATAAGAAGAAGGAGTGCTATGCTTTTCTAATTGACCGTGAATAAAATATTCATTGTATAACAAAGAATGAAAACTAAATAAAAAAATAAAAATCGTGAACAATAATGCAGAAAAAATCAAAAGAAATTTATTTGATTTATTGCTAAATCTCTTTTTTGACTTATTTAACTTATCTAATTTATCTGACTTTTGCACCATCTTCTATATCACAAGAAATATTTTCTTTTTTTGTCATCAAAACTTTTGTCTGATAAACAGGCTTTTTATCTCTTATCTTAATCTTAATCATGGCAAAATCGTCAATTGTAATCTCTTCATGCTTTGGATCTATTCCTTCAATAAAAACCTGCTCTCCAACATCAGAATTTTTTGCCTCTAAGATCTTTACTGTGTTGCTTTTCTCAGCGGCAAGAAGCATTCCCTGACTTAAAACCCCTCTTAATTTTGCAGGTTTTAAATTAGAAACAACAACAATCTTTTTTCCTTCTAATTCTTCAGGAGATAAAAATTGTTTCAGACCTGCAACAAGAGTTCTTTTTTCAGAACCTAAATCAATATCAACAACATAAAGCTTATCAGAATCAGGATGTTCTTCTACTTTCAATATTTTTGCAACCTTAAGATCTAATTTTGAAAAAGGATCTTCTTCTTTTTTCAACTCTAATTTTTGAAATAAAATCTTTGGTTCAGAAACTTTTATCTTCTGATCTTTTATGAAATTCAAATCTTTGAAAGAAGTTATTTTCTGATTAATCTGCTTAGCTATATTTTCAGCACTCTCAGGAATAACAGGATAAACAAGCAAACTTATAATCCTTAACATCTCAACAAGAGTATAAAGAACTGTGGCTTTTCTTTGCTCGTCAGCTTTCCAAGGTTCTGTCTTTGCAATAAAAGCATTACATTCCTTAATAAATTCCCAAATATGCTCAATAACTCTATTCCATTCAAAAGAATCAATCAACTGATTTAATTTTTCTATTTTTGGAATTTTAGAAATCAAAACTTCTTCATCCTCTGTTAATTTAATCTTTGAAGAATCGATCTTTCCATTGAAATATTTATAGATCATACTCACTGTTCTTTGAAGAAGATTTCCAAGAGAATCAGCAAGATCTGAATTATTTCTTTCAATCAAAGCAGTTTCACTAAAATCACCATCATCTCCTGCAGGAATCTCTCTAAGCAAAAAATATCTCAAAGCATCTGCACCATAATTATCTGCAATAATAATAGGATCAATATTTATTCCTCTTGATTTAGAAAGTTTTTCTCCTTTGAAATTGATAAATCCATGGCCAAAAACAGTCTTAGGAATTTCTATATCTGCAGCCATTAAAATGCAAGGCCAGATAACTGTGTGAAACCATATTATGTCTTTTCCGACATGATGAACATCTGCAGGCCAGAATTTTTTGAAATTCTTACCATCAGGATAACTTAAAGCAGTTATGTAATTAAGCAAAGCATCAAACCAGACATAGATAACATGCTCTTTATCATTTGGAAGAGGAATACCCCACTTAAATGAAGTTCTGCTCACACAAAGATCATTTAATCCTTCTTTTAGTCTATTAAGGATTTCTTTTGCCCTGAATTTTGGAAGAATAAAATCAGGATTATTTTTTATGTGACTAATAAGCTTATCCTGAAAAACACTCATCTTGAAAAAATAATTATCTTCTTTAATCAAATCACATTTTATTTTATGAACAGGACAAACATTGCCTTCTTCAAGCTCTCTTTCAAGATAAAACTGCTCACAGCCAGTACAGTAAAAACCTTCATAAGAACCTTTGTAAATCAAGCCTTTGTCTAAAACTTTCTGAAAAATTTCCTGACAAATCTTTTTATGAGAACTATCTGTTGTCCTAATAAATTCAGAATAATCAATATTTAATTTTTTACATAACTCTTTGTAAAATTTTTCCATTCCATCAACATAAGTTTTGGGAGACTTGTTTTCCTCTTTTGCTTTTTTTTCAATCTTCTGACCATGCTCATCCATTCCTGTAAGAAAAAACACATCTTCAGATTTTAGCTTGTGCCATCTAGCAAAAAAGTCAGCGATTACTTTTTCATAAGCATGACCCATATGAGGCTTGGCATTAGGGTAGTCAATTGCAGTTGTTACATAAAATTTCATTATAACAGAGAATACAGAGGTGTTTGTTTAAAAAAATTTGGTTTTAACAATAAAAAAAATAAAAAAAATTAAACAAACCTGTTGTAAAGCCATCCAACAATGACTCCTCCTATGAATCCATCTACAAGACCCCAAAGTCCTCCTATTATGCTTCCAACAAGACCTAACTGAAAGCCAGGATACATAGCAAACATCATGTTGTCAAAATTTAATCCATAGCTAAAGTAAGTTGCTCCTAGACCCATGAAAAAAACAGCAAGACCCCATAAAATACCAAATGACAAACCTAAAGCCCTAGGACTGCATTTGCTAACTCTGCAAACAGATTTTGCCATAACTTTTCTTGTGTTAGTCTTTTTTACAATTTTTTTTCTTGAAATTTTCTTTTTTGCCAAAAATATCACCTCTATTATTTCATTTTTTTAGTTATCACAATTTTTTCATTGCATTTTTTACAATGAAAAACTAAAGCTTCTACTGAAACCTTTTTTTGTTTTTCAACATTAAAAATTTGCGTCTTTTTTCTCAAAAAAGGAACTTGAATTTCTCCCTGAAAAGAACAGCTAGGACAAGTATATTGAATACTGGCAGTTAAGGTTTCTTCATATTCTTCTTTTTCAACAGTATGATTACATTCAGGACAGACATATTCTTTAGCTCTGATTTTTGGCTTGCCTGTTTTAGAATCTTTTGGTTTACCCATTAATGCTTTCTTGCATTTTGGACAGTTTTCTTTAAAAACCCAAACTACAGCTTTGCCAGATTCTCCCAAATGTCTTTTGGTATAATAAATACATTCATCCATGCTTTCAGGTTGTCTCAATGCCATGATATTTTCTAAGAAATAAGTATTTAAAAGTGTTTTGCTGTATTTTATGTATTTTGAATTGAATTATCGATTATTTTTTAATAAATGAATTAAAAATAAAGAAAAGATGAATTATAATAATATAGCTCAAGGATATGATGAACTTTATGGAGAAGAACAAAAGAAAAAAGCAAAAATAATACTTAAAAATATAGAGCTTAAAAAAGATGACAAACTTCTTGATGTTGGTTGTGGAACAGGAATAAGTACAGAATTATTTGAATGCAATAAAATAGGAATAGATCCTGGTGAAAAATTAGTTTTGCAAGCAAATAAAAGAATAAACGCAATAATTGGAAAAGGAGAAAAACTGCCTTTTGAAGATAAAAGTTTTGATAAAATTGTATGTATAACAGCAATACATAACTTTGATGACTATAAAAAAGGAATAAAAGAAATGAAAAGAGTATGCAAAAATGATGGAAAAATCATAATAACAATACTCAAAAAATCAACCAAATCACATGATATTAAAAAAGAGATTGAAAAACAACTAAATATTGAAAAAGAAATAGATGAAGAAAAAGATATTATACTAATCTGTAGAAAATAATTTGTAGAAAAGATTTTTAAAATAACAAGCAATCTTAAATAAAATGGTTTGGAAATTCATAAAAGAGGTATTAAGCTGTTTTTATCCACCAAAATATAAATCATTAAAATCAAGAAAATTCTGGCAAAGTTATGGATTTTTATTAAAAGTTCTTTTAGTTGCTTTTATCATATCTGCAATAGTAATGATTCCAGATGCTCTAAAATTAAAAGAAGAAGTAACTGAAGAAATTGGAAAAATGCATTCTATAAATATTAGTGGTAAAATAGAAACAACATCACCTGTAAGAATACCTATAAAAGATCCTTTACTTGTCATTGATACTCAAAATGACCCCCAATTAAAGAATGAATTTCTTATAATAACAGATAATTTTGTAAAATTCAGATTCTTAGGAAAACAACAGATTGAAATAGATAAATTCAAGAATCCTTCAGAGAATAAAGTGCAAATAGGCAGATTTGTAGCAAAATTGATACTATTGTTAGCACCAGGATTCATACTTATGATATATCTTAAATTTGCAATAAAATATTTTCTTTTCACATTGATTTTTGGAATATTAATATTTTTCTTAATGGATTTAACAACTTTTAAATTAAAATTTAGAAAAGTATTGACTATAACTGCTTATGCAAGTGTTCCAATAATATTGATAGAAACAATCCTATCAATAATAAATCCTGTCTGGATGATTCCATTCATGCGATTCTTTGGAATAAATGTATATGCAATATCTTTACTTGCCTGGTTTTTATTTGCAATAATTTGCATAATATTTACAAATAAAAATAAAAGAGCTGAAAATGATGAATGAAGAAATGCAAGATAAAATAGAACAATTAGCAACAAAATTAAAACAAAATCATCTTAGTGCTTCAATAGAAGAAGCAAGAGAAAAAGCAAAGGAAATAATTGAAAGCACAACTAATCAAACTACTCAACCTTCTGAAAATAAATCTATTAATGAACTCTTGGGTAATAAAATCAAAGAAAGAATAAGTAGAGTCAAAAAAGATATTGATGAACAAAAAAGCAGACTTGAAGATATCAAAAAAGAAATAGAAGATATAAGAAATAAATTGATTAAAGAGAATGAAGAAGATATTGAAGATACTAAAATGTTGTTAAATATTAAAGAAGAACTGGAAAAATCAGAAAAAAGCCTTCAAAATGTAAAATTATTGGCAGAAGAAGCTGAGAAAAACAACACTTAGTTGCTACTCCGAAATACTAACAATACCGAAACATTTAAATATAATTTAAGTAATTCTACACATATCAACCATATTTGGGGGTTAAAAAATGAAAACAAATAAATTACTTATTCCATTATTGATGGTCTTAGTTTTAGTAGGATTTGCAAATGCTTTGCAAGTTACCAGTCCAATAATAGGCGGAGCAAATCAAGACAGATTAGATGTTGTAAGTGCAACTTTTACAATAACAAATAATGATACTTTTAAAGTTGAAAACATCACAATACAACACAATGCTGATTCTCAGTACAACATTGCATTTACAAATGCACCTAGTGAATTATTACCAGGTGCTTCTGCAACAGTCACTGTTAAAGGCAAAGTTCCATTAGATTTTGATGCTATAGATAGAACAACTTTATCAGAATTAGCAAAAAAAATTGGAACAATAACAGTACAAGGAATTAATCCAAGTGTTCCTGCAGCATCAGGAATAATCTCTGAAACAGCAGATTTGAAGATGCAGGCAGTCAATCAATTAAGAATTGATAAAGTAAGAGTTGCTTGTGGAAGTAAGAGCAAAACATTAGATGATGGAGAAGAAATGACTGCTTTAAAACCTGACACATCTTGTACAATCACTGTAGAAGTTGAAAATAACTTTAGATCAAAAGATACAAATGATCAGAAAATAGGAGATATAGATATGGAAGTAACAGTCACAGTTGAAAGTGATGATTCAGATGTTGATTTAGATGATGATGATAGTGATAATCTAGATGCAAATGATAATATAGACTTTTCATTTGATTTTGATATTGATGAAGAAGCAGATGATAAAACATACAATATTGAAGTAAGAGCTTATTCAGTAGATGACAATGGAGCTTATCATGGAGAAATATGGACAGTACAACTTGAAGTAGAAAGAGAAAAACATGAACTAGCAATCAAAAAAATAATAGTAATGCCTTCAATTATTGAATCATGCAAAGATATGTCAAATATGGTAACAATTTCAACTCAAATAGCAAATACAGGAAGAAGAGATGAAAGTGAAGCTGCTGTTGAACTATCTTTACCAGACTTCAAATTTATTGAAAAGAAAGAAGATATTGAATTAGACAGAGATGATTCAACAACTCTAAGTTTTCAAGTAACAATTCCAGAAAATATCAAACCAGGTAAATACAGAGGAACATTAAAAACATTCTTTGACAACCTAGGAGAAAGTATGACTGAAACAGTAGAAGTTGAAGTTTTAGCATGTTCAATAACACAAGATGAACCTGAAGAAGAAGAGCAAACAACAACAATAATAATTCCTGAATCAAATGACCAGGAAAAAGAAACAAGCAAAATACCAGCAATGAATCCACCAATAATACAAAAAGAAACAAGTTTTACAGAAAGTGCTGGTTATACAATCCTATTAGTTGGACTTGTTGTACTGCTTACTATTATTATAGTTGGATTAGCTATAGTCTTTTTAGGTAAAAAAAGAAAATAAATTTTCTTTATTTTTTTTCTAATTTTTTATATTTTAAAAATTTTATTCAATTGCATTTATAAAAATATAAAATAATATATCTTATATTTTATTCTTGTCTTCTAAGATAATTCAATCTGCTGAGTCTACTTTGAATGTCTTTTAAAATCTTTGTAGGATTTCTTAATCGTCTCATTGTAAGTTCATAAAATTCTCCACCACCTGTATTAAGCTCCAAAGTTCCATAACCCAAAATACTTTGAAAAAAATTCTGCCTGACTTTAAAATCAGTAATCATATTCAAAGGCACACTTTTTCGAGTTATATTAAAAAAACCCTTTCTAAGCTCTACTTTTTCATCATCAACAGCCATATGATTTACAGAAATAAGAATTTCAAAATAAAGCAGAAATAAGAAGAAAAGAAGAAAACACCCATTTCTAAAAATATCATTCCATTTAACAAAAAAAGCGAGAAACAAAAAGAAAAAAGTAATCATATAATAAAAAAAATAAGCCATTCTACTTTGTTTATATATTTTTACTCTACCTTCTCCAATATTTTTATCTAAAACTTGATCCATTGTGGAAGCATATTCTCAATAAAAGGATATACATATGGTACAGCTACAATCAATCCTCCGATAAGCAAACTATGAAACCAAGTTTCAGACATTCCTCTAACCATTCCTGCACCGCTGCTTTGAATGACTTTGCTAGAACCATGAATCTTAATTACTGCTAAAAGACCTATAGCAATATGAAATACATGAATATTTCCTAAAATAGGAATATTTGCTAAAGCAGGAATCAGCTCAAAAACAAACTTAGTATTCATAGTTGCAAAAACAAAAACAACAGAAAGAACAAGTGCATGAATCATATGCATAAACCTATGAGTTGGAACATTAACATCTCTATGAACAATAATTGCTTCATAAGCACCAATAATCAAACCTAATCCTAAAGCAGGACCAATAATCAAATCAGCCATTAAATCACCTCTTTAAAGGGTTTAAATAAATATAATTTTTAAATGTTTCTGATTGTTAAGAAAAAGAAGTGAATTTTACCTAAATTTTACCTAAAAATTTCATTAAAGTTTTACCTAAACTCTTTTTGTTTTTATGAAACTTTTCAAGAGCAATCTCATTCATCTGAGAAATACTTAATTTTGGAAAAGACAATTTCTTAAGTAAATCAATATTTTTATCTAAAACAAATCTATAATTATTAATAATTGAAGAAGAGTTCTTAACAGCAAGAACAACACCCACTAATTTTGATCTTGAAAGAATTAATTTAAGAAATCCTTTGGTATTTTGATACTTACTTGAATTTATTTCGGAAAGATTAACTTTAATTGTGCTTGTACTTTTCCTAAAATCAATACTATCTTCTTGTTTTCCCAAAATAGAAACCTCAGGATCAATATGTAAAACATCAGGAATACTACTAAAACAAACTTTTTTAGGATTAAAACAAATATTAGATAAAACAATATCTGCCTGATGAATTGCATAATTACCTTTCATAACACCAGTAACATCGCCACAAGCGAAAATATTAAATTTATTTGTTCTACACCTCTTATTAACTTTAATTCCTTCTTCAGAAAATTTAATTCCTGTTGCTTCAAGATTTAAATTATCAAGTCTAGGAATTCTTCCAGTAGCAACAAAAAGATTATCGCATTTAATTATAATTTTTTTCTTGAGACAAATAGCTTCAACAACATTTCTTTTTGAATGATAACTAATTCTCTTAATCAAGACATCAGTAAAAATCTTCACACTATTTTTTTCAAGAACCTCTTTAACATATTGACTAACATCTTTATCAAATTCAGGAACAATTCTTCCGGTTTGTTCTAAAAGAGCAACCTGACAACCAAATCTTGCAAGAGAAAAAGCAAGTTCAACACCAGTCATTCCACCTCCTATTATACAAATACTTTTAGGTAATTTTTTTAAAATAAAAATATCTTTAGGAAGCAGATATTTAGAAGTATCAAGACCTTCAATACTCTGAATAAGAGGTTTACTACCTGTAGCGATAACAAACTTCTTAGCAAAAATCTTCTCTGATTTCAACTCCAAAGCTTTTCTATTAATAAATTTTGGAGAGCCAAATAAAACCTTGATTCCTTTTTTATTAAGTTTTTCAAGAGAAAAAGAATCTCCTACATCAGATACAACATCACTTATCTTTTTCTGAAGAAGTGTAAAATCAAAATCTTTTTTAGAAATAAAACCCAAAGATTTTGCTGTTTTAATATCAGTAAAACAAGAAGCTGAAGAGGTTAAAACATTAAAAGGAACTTCATGATTAAAGAGATAATTTCCACCCAATTTATTATTTTCAATAATACAAACATCTAATCCAATTTCAGAAGCTTTTTCTGCAAAATGAACTCCTGCAATACCTCCTCCAATTACAACAACATCAAATCTTCTCATGAATATATTATAAAAAGGCATATTATTTAAATAGTTTTTTAAATAATCAAAAAAATAAAGAAAAAGATGAGTTTGAAAGTAAAACTTGGAAACAGAAAAAAAATCAAAATTAACATTAAAAACAGAAAAAAAGAAAAATTCAAAAAAGATGTTAAAGGTATGTTAAATTATGGTGTTGCAGCATTTTGCATTGCAAATAATGCTTCTTATTTTCTAAGTCAAAAAGAATTAGTTAAATGTTGGACTAGAAATATATATGACTTTACAAAAAACAGTGCGGAAAAAATTAGTGTTTTTCCAAAAAAACAAGTAATTATAATAAGTTCAATGAAAAAAATACCTAAAGATATTGCTAATTTAATTAAAAGAATTTCAAAATAATTGAAAATATTTTTTATTTTATTAGAATAACTATTAAAATAATAAAAATATCTATAAAATTATGACTATTGAAAAAAACAAACAAAAAGGAATAACTGCAGAAAACCAATTTAGATGTTGGATGGATAAAAATCAAATTCCTTATTTTTATATAAGACAAGAAACAACAACTTTCTCAGTTTCTTTAAGAAAAGAATTTTTAGGAAAAAGACCTGATTTTATGATTCTGCTGCCTAATTTAGGATTTATTTTTGTTGATGTAAAATATCGTAAAATAAATAATAAACATAAAACATATCCTTTATATTTAGAAGAAACAAAAAAATATTCTTCATTACAAAGAAAATTCAATATGCATATTTGGTATGTAATATCAAATGAAACATATGATTATGGAACTTGGTTTTGGATTCCTGTCTCAAAAGTTTTAGAAGACGGAGCACCAAAATTTATTTCAAGTAAATCTAAGATGGATTTTTTTGCAGTTCATTTATCAAAATTTATACAAATATCCTCAGATGACTCTTTAGACAGATTATTTTCTAAATGTTTTATTAGAAAAATAAAAAGAAACCATACATAGATAATCAAAGCAAAGAGTGGTTAGTAACTGCATGCTGAATACCTCGTTACCTCGGCACTTACACATCAGTTCTATCAAACGGATCTTCTATCCGAACTCAAAAGGTCTCTTTTCTAGGAAAGCTTCGTCCTTAGATGCTTTCAGGACTTATCATATAGCGCGTAGCTGCCCTGCTTAATACCCTATCGGATAGCAGGTAGACCAGTGGCGCCGAAAGCAAGTTCCTCTCGTACTATTGCTTCCTTCCCATCAGACCTCAAACACCTCCAGTAGATATCAAACCAACTGCCTCACAGCGTTGTGAACCCAGCTAACGATCCCTTTTAATAGGTGAACTCCCTCACCCTTGGCA
>CAZNAM010000016.1:0-15602 GCA_964571335.1 uncultured Methanosarcinales archaeon
GCAAACATTGGAGCTGTTGAACCAACAATTGTTCTTATTTTTTCAATTGCACCATGTCCTTCTATACAAACTGCAACACAGGGAGACATGCTTATAAAATCCATTAATTGATTTCTTATTTTTCTTCCTAATTCAATTTCAGTCAGGTCAATTTGTTTTCCTTTTTTTTCATAAGCTTTTTTTGATTTTATTCCAACACTTTTTAGCCATTCTTCATCGTCTGCATAATGTTCTCCTGCAATAACTTTATCTGCTTTAACAAGTTTTAATCCAACTATTTTAAATCCAGGTTTTTCAAATCTTGTTAATATTTCTCCAATTAAAGCTCTTTGCACAGCGTCAGGTTTCAATAAAACAAGTGTTCTTTCTATCATTTTTATTTCACCCATTTCTGGTCTTGTGCTTTTCTGCCTAATTTAAGCATATTTTTCTCGCATTTCATAGTACAAAAATAAAGAATTTTACCATCTTTTTTAACAAGCATAACTCCTTTTCCAGGAACTATACTTTTTTTACAAAATGAACAATTAGCCATTTTATTTTCCTCTGCTGGTTTTATTCAAAGGTCTTGCTTCAATTTCAGTTTCTCTAAGCATGATTATATCCTCTCTTTGTATTGGACCTTTAACATTTCTTCTCATAACTTTGTCTTTATCTCTTCCATCTAATATTCTGCATCTCACCTGAACAGCTTCTCCTCTCATTCCTGTTCGTCCTATTATTTCTTCTACTTTTGCAGGTACTGCATGGGAAAAACTGACTGCAGTTGATTTATCCTTTGATTGTTTTTTATCTATTTTTGCCGCCATTTTTACTCTTTCTTTTTTTCAACTGGCTTTGGCTTTTCTTCTTTTTTAGTTTCTGTTTTTTCTTCTTTTTTTACTTCTTTCTTTTCTGTTTCTTTTGGTTTATCTTCTTTCTTTTCTTCTTTAGGTTTTTCTTTTTTAGTTTCTGTTTTTACTTCTTCTTTTTTCTCTGCTTCTTTATGTGTTTCTTTTTTAGATTCTTCTTTCTTTTCTACAGATTTTTCTTCTTTCTTTTCTTCTTTTACTTCTTTTTTAGTTTCTGTTTTCTCTTCAACACCTAATTGTTTGATAACTTTTTTAGCATCACCTTCAATCAAAACAGCTACTGCTGATGTGGATACAGGAATTCCAGCTGCAGTTCCTAATTCTTCTTTTGAAGGAACTTCTATACAAGGTACACCTTTTTCTTTTGCTAGAATTGGAAGGTGCATTGTTATTTCTGCAGGTTGAGTATCTTTAGCGTAAACCACAAGTTTTGCTATTCCTCTTTCAAGTGCTTTTGTAGCTTCATTGACTCCTTTTTTAATTTTACCAGTATTTTTAGCTACTTCAATTGCTTCAAGTGCTAATTCTTTTTTATCTATCATTTTAATCCTCCAGGACCAGAATACGGTCCTCCATTTCAATCCTTTACGGATTTCACTAACTTCATAGGATATGATTAAAAATCAGTGATTTATTTATAAACCTTTCCCAAAATAATTATGCAACAAAAGAAACATAGTGGAAAGCATATTCCACTCATTCAAACAAAAATACGGAAGTAGCGTAAGCTCTAAAAAAATCATCCCAGCAAGAACTGAAATATACTGCAAAGCAATACTACACAACACAAACCTTAAAATCACACAACTCTTGGGACACACCCAATTTATAAGAAAAAAATTTAAAATAATAAAGCGGATCCTAGGGGATTCGAACCCCCGACCCCTCGGTTTCTTTGATTAAAAACAAATCTTAAGAGCCGAGTGCTCTAACCAGGCTGAGCTAAGGACCCATAAATCATTTTTCAAGTTGTGTTTTAAAAATCTTTTTATATGTTGAGACTTATTTATACTAAAAAAGGTGTTTTAATGTCTGAACATAAAATAATGATCAATGTTGCTTTTATTTTATTAATTGGCATTTCAGGAATAGTTATTTTTCTTACTAATGAAACAAATTTAGGAATGTTTTATGTAAATAATCCTTATAATAATTTAGGTCAATGTTTTTGTTTAGGTCATCCAAGCGTACAAGAAACTGCAAAAAGACCTATTCTTCTGAACTCTCCAGATGAAATTTTTGTTGGACAAACTACAGAAGAATATTGCAAGTATGCTTGTATTCAATACAGAGTTTATGATAATCGAACTTATTATGTTTTCAGAAATTTTAAGTATACTTAAAACAATAAACTATTTATAATAAACTATATGTTTAATAATCATGCCTGTTAAAGATTTAGAAGATAGTTTGAATAAGAAAGTTAAACCTGTTATTGATAAGGCCATGCATGATTACCTCGGAGCAACCATCTCAGAGATAGAATCAGACATAACTGATGCCCTAAAAAAAAATCCTTTGTTAGAGCTTGCTATAAACAAAAATTTACCTTATAAAGAAGCTAAAAAAGCTTTTAAGAAAGCTTTTATCTCTCATTTGTTAAGATTGAATTTTGGCAATATTTCTGAGGTTGCAAGAATAACTAAAGTTGACAGAAGAAGCATTCATAGGTTAATTTCTGAACTTAATATTGATCCTGATGAATTCAGGAAAGAGCTTTTCCGTCCTGAGTATATCAAAAAAACTGAGATTCAAAACATTATCGAAAACACTTTGGATAATTACAAAAATGTTATTCAACCTGAAAAGCTTAAAGCTTTGTATAATTATGTTCCTGAACTTTCTTTGGATATTGTCAGAGAACTTCCTGAATCTCCTTTATCTTTAAAACAAGCTGAAGAATATTTTGATAAAAAATATATTAAAATAAAATTGAAAGAAAATAATGGCAATATTTCAAAAACAGCTAAAGAAATAAAGATAAGGTTTGAAACTTTGTTTAGAAAAATTAAAAAATTAAAATTAAACATCTAATTCCTTAACATCTTTAGCATGTTCATTTATGAATTCTCTTCTTGGTTCTACTTCATCTCCCATCAATATTGTAAATATCTGGTCTGCTGAAACTGCATCTTCTATGTCTATTCTTTTCAGTATTCTTGTTTCTGGATTCATTGTTGTATCCCATAATTGTATTGCATTCATTTCTCCAAGTCCTTTATATCTTTGAACACTTGCTTGTTCCTCAAATTCTTTCACAGCTTTTTCTTTTTCTGATTCAGTAAATACATAAACAAATTTCTTTCCTTTTGAAATTTTAAATAATGGAGGCATTGCAAGAAATATTTTTCCTTGTTCTATTAATGGTTTCATATGCCTGAAAAAGAATGTTAATAATAAACATGATATGTGACTTCCATCAACATCTGCATCTGTCATTATTATTACTTTTCCATATCTTAATTTGCTTATGTCAAATTCCTCACCTATTCCTGTTCCTAATGCTGTTATTATTATTTTTATTTCTTCACTTTTCAATACTTTGATTAATCTTGCTTTCTCAACATTGAGTATTTTTCCTCTTAATGGAAGTATTGCCTGAAATTCTCTGCTTCTTCCTTGTTTTGCTGTTCCTCCCGCACTGTCTCCTTCTACAAGAAATACTTCTGTTTTTGTTGTGTCTTTGCTTGAGCAGTCTGATAATTTTCCTGGAAGCATTGCACTGTCTAATACTCCTTTTCTTCTCACTAATTCTCTTGCTTTTCTTGCAGCTTCTCTTGCTCTTGCTGCTTCAAGACATTTTCTTAATATTGATTTTGCATCTGCTGGGTTTTCTTCAAAATAAGAGTTTAATCTTTCTGTTACTACACTGTCAACTATTCCTTTTACTTCACTATTTCCTAATTTTGCTTTTGTTTGTCCTTCAAATTGTGGTTCTGGTACTTTAATTGAAATTATTGCAGTTAGTCCTTCTTTAAAATCTTCATTTGTTAGTTTTACTTTTGTATCAACAAGGTTATGTTTTTCAGCATATCCTTTTAAAACTCTTGTTAGTGCTGTTTTAAATCCTGTTAAATGTGTTCCTCCTTCGTGTGTGTTAATGTTGTTTGTAAAACTAAATACTGTTTCTCTAAAATCAGAAGTGTATTGCAATGAAACTTCAACATATACATTATTTTTTTCTTTTTCTATGTAGATAATATCTGATATTTTGTCTTTTCCTTTTGTCAGATATTTTACAAATTCACTTATTCCGCCGTCATAATGAAATTCTTCTTGTTTTTCTGTTCTTTCATCTATTAATTTAATTTTTACTCCTTTATTTAAAAAAGCTAATTCTCTTAATCTGTTGGATAATATACTATAACTCCATTCTGTTGTTTCAAAAATTTCAGAATCTGGTTTAAAGATGACTGTTGTTCCTGTTCCGTCTGTTTCTCCAATAATCTCTGCTTTCCCTATTGGAGCTCCTCTTTTAAATTCCTGAAACCATATTTTTCCATTTCTTTTTACTTTTACTCTCAAAACTTCACTAAGGGCATTTGTTACTGAGATTCCTACTCCATGCAGTCCTCCGCTTACTTTATAAGCATTTTTTTCAAATTTTCCTCCTGCATGTAATACTGTTAAAACAACTGTTAAAGTTGATATATTATGATATTGTGGATGTGGTTCTACAGGTATCCCTCTTCCATTATCTTCAACAGATAAGAAACCATCTTTTTGTATTATTACATTAACTTCTGTTGCATATCCTGCTAATACTTCATCTATTGCATTATCTACTGCTTCCCATGCTAAATGATGCAGTCCATTTATATCAGTTGATCCTATAAACATTCCGGGTCTTTTTCTTACAGGTTCTAAACCTTCTAAGATTTGGATGTCTTCTACACCATATTCTCTGGTCTGTTTTTGTTGATTTTCTTCACTCATATTTATAATCCTTGCCTTATTTAATTTTTATTTTTTTAGACGATAAAATAGCTTATTTTATACTTAAAGAAAACAGAAGTTTATTTATAAATCTTTTGGTTAAAACCAACTAAAAAACAGTCTTAAATTCACTATTAAACAACTTTTATATATCTCTAAATTTTAAGAAAAATTGGTGATATAATGAACAAATATTCTTTACCTGAATTGCCTTATAATTTTGATGCTTTAGCTCCTTTTATTTCTGAAGAACAGCTTAAGATTCATTATGAAAAGCACCATTTAGGTTATGTGAATACAGCAAATAAACTGCTTGAGACTCTGGAGAATACAAGAAAAGACAATAAAATTATTGACTTGAAATCAACTTTGAAATCCTTATCTTTCAATATTGCAGGCCATCTGTTTCATTCTTTGTTCTGGCCAAACCTTTCCTCTGCAAAGCAAGAGCCTTCTGGAAAGATTAAAGATGTTCTAGAAAGCGAATTTGGAAGCATTGAGCAGTTCAAGAAAGAGTTCTCTGATACTGCAGCAAGTGTTGAAGGTTCTGGATGGGCTGTTTTGGCTTTTTGTAAGAAATTGAACAGGCCAATCATAATGCAGATTGAAAAACATAATGTTAATGTCATTCCTATGTTCAATATTTTGCTTGTTTTGGATGTCTGGGAGCATGCTTATTATCTGGATTATAAGAATCTTAGACTAAAATTTATTGTTGAATTCTGGAATCATGTAAATTGGGAAGAAGTTAATAACAGGCTGGATAAAACTTTGTCTTAATTTTATTTTTTCTTGTTTATTTCTTTTTTTATTTATAGAATTTTATTATTAAGAATGTTATTATTAAAAGACCTATTGTTGAGATTAATGTTATTGTCCAGTTGATTGTTCCTGTAACAAGATAGCTCATCAATCCTGACATAAATAACAAAAAAGCAACTAAAAGACAAGATCCTTTTATCTGTTTTATTTCCATTTTTATTCACATTTATTTAAGTAAAAAATTAAAATATTGATTTAAACCAGTTCCAAAGGTTTGAAAAAAATCCTTCTTCTGATGATAGGGTTTCTGATTCTTGTGTTGTTTCTTCTATTTCAATAATTTCTGAGTCTTTTGTTTCTTCTTGTTGTATTTCCTGGGTTTTGTTTTCTTCAATCACATCAGTTTCATCCTGAAAACCTATGCTTTCTTTTTTTATACAGACACATCCCTGAGCACAAACTCCTACACTTCCATCATCAAGTTCGCATAATGTGTTTGGTGGGTCGCATTCTTCTGATGAATGTAATTTCATATCTCCACATACAGCCATTCCTTCATCTTCTTTTTCTTCTTCTTGTTCAGGGTCATATCCTGAAGGCAAGCCTTCTACAAGTTCACAGATACATTGATCTGGGATGCATTTTAATTTCCAGCCTATAGCTTCTCCATATGCTTCACAAAAGTCTTCTCCAGTGCCGTCACACATCTCTGCTCCTTCTCTTCTGTCATTTCCACAAAATGCCGAATTTATTTTAGGTGCACAGGCACATGTTTGTTCCCAGCATCCTGTATCAATCTTTAATAGTTCTCCCATTTTATCGCATTTAGTTCTGTTATCCACATCTTTTTCACACATATTGTATTCATCTAAAACTTTATCACCGCATTTGATTGATGTTATATCTGTAGATATTTGTCCATTTACAACAGATAAACTGATCATGCAAATCAGAAATAATATTAATAACTGTATTTTGTTTTTCATTTTATAAAAAATAAGAAAAAAAGTATAAAAATGTTGCGAAAGAAAAAGACTATCTCTTTTTCTTTTTTGTTCTTGATTTATTTCCTTTACCACTATTTACAATCCATATAATCAATATTATTGCTAAAACTACTATACCAACCCACAAGTACCAATTTGTTCCTTTTTTCTCAATCTGGGGCATCATCTGTTGTCTTTCAGGCAGCTGTTGTTGTTTTTGCTGTGTTTGTTTTTGTTCTGGCTGTGTTTCTTGATTTTCCTGCGGTTGAGGCATTACAGGTCTAGGTATAAATGTGGTTTTGTATTTTTCTATTTTTATTGTTGCTGTTCCATATTCTATTCCATCTAAAGTCACTATTAAATCATATTTTCCATCTCCATCAACATCAATATTGGTTACTTTTCCAATTCCTAAAACATAATCTTTTGGTGTTGAAGCTATTGTTACAGTAACTTCATTAGCAGGTCCATTAATATCTTTTATGGTAAATTTATGTCTTTCAGTTTTTAAGTCAAAAAAGAAGAAATTAAATTTCCTTAGTTTCTTTTTTACAGTCATATCTAAATCAAAGTTCAAAGGTAGAACAATAGTTGAAGCTCTTCCACCACCTCCACCTCCTGAAGTTCTGACAGGTGTAGGAACAGGTCTATAAGTTCCAAATAATCCAAAAGTACTATAATTACTAATATTTGCAGTTACAAAATTATTAGTTGCATTTAATGTGCTTCCATTTATAAGATTCCATATGCTTCCATTATAACGATACATTGCTAAAGTAGCTTCTTGAACCCCACCTGGTGCAACATCTGCATCTGTATAATTTATTCTTAAATTAATCCAATTTCCTGCTCCATTACTTACGTTTAAATATTTTGATATATTAATCAAACCAGTTGGATTTGCACCAGTATTATCTGTTAATAACACATGCGGTGTTCCATTATAAGACAAGATACTAAATGTTGTTGGATAATTTATTCCAACAAGGTTATTAGTAAAAATATTATTGTATAATGAAGATTCAATATGCATATCAAACCAATTAGTTGTTCCCTGAAATGTATTTGAATTAAAAGTATTATTTTCAGTTGAACCACCAACATCAATACCATTACTATAATTAGTTAAGGTATTTCTAGTAAATAAATTATTACTAGAATTATCTCGTAAATAAATACCATAAGCAGAATTAGTTATTGTATTTCCTGTAAATAAATTATTGTTTGCACTAGTATTTAAGTATATTGCATAATTAAGAGTTGTTCTCATTGAATTATTAGTCATATTATTATTACTAGAATTATAGGTTAAATATATACTAATATTAGAATTAGTTATTATGCTATTACTTATTTTACTATCGTTTATGTTTTTGAAAAAAATTCCTTGTGTTGAATTAAAAATATTTATGTTTGTTAAAGTTAAATTGGTAGAAGAATTTCCATATATTGCTATACTAAAATTTGTTAATGTTCCATTCATTATTGTTACATTATTTGTTATATTTACAAAAATTCCATAATCTCCATCTCCAAGCGTTCCATTTATGGTATAACCATGAAGATCAAGCAGAATATCATCTGCAGTTATATTAATAAATTCCCTCCGGTAGAATTTAAATTTTGAGTAACATCATATGTTCCTGCAGCACTAATAGTCTGACAAGTAGCAACATTCACTGCTAATACATTTCCCGTCATTAAAACAAAGAAAAACATTGATAAAATTATAAAAGTAGTTAAGAAAATTTTATTTTTATTCAAGCGTATCACCTTTTTTTTGAATTTTAAAACAATTTCTTAATAATAAAAAAATAATATATATAAATGTTTCTGACAAATAAGTTACTACTCTAAAAAAAAATCCTTGTTTAAAAAATATATAAGGAAAGTTTTTAAAAAAACAAATATTATCTACTAGTATACAAAAGAGGTACATCATGAAATTTAAGACATTTGCAGTTATTTTTTCATTGTTAATCTTATTAGGATGCCAAAAATATGGTTTATCTTTTAGTACAGAAGATTCTAAGGTTGTTTCAAATAATTTTGATGAAGAACAATTTGAGCAGGAATTAGAAACTCATATGATAAATACTCAGGCATTAATTATGAAAGGAAACACTCTTGATTTAACTGGAATTTCTATGAAACCTGTTGTTTTTGAATTTGAAAATTTTAAAATTAAGCTTCTGCCTGATATTTTTGATAAACAAAATTATTTTAGATATATGCTTTATGAACCTTTTAATCAAGAAAATGATTATTCTGTTGAATATGAACTTGATAAAGAAGGAAGAATCATCAAAGAAATGGTTGTTCAAAAAAAGAACAATGAAGTTATTCATGTTAATGAATTAAAATTTGCAAGATAAAATGATATGTAAAGAAAAAAAAAGATTAATCGATTTCACAACCAGCTGTAATTGTTTTGATAATAATGAAAAATTTAAATTGATTCTTTTTGCATCTGAAGTTAAGAAGGTTTCTTATGTTGTGCTTAAGATTTTTCCTAAAAATCCAGATATTGTTTTTAAGTTTGATAAATTGCTTAAAGATGCTGGTTTTTTGTTTAATAAAAGCAATCCAAAAACTTTTGAAAAAATTACATCAATAAAAAATAACGAAGTTAGATGGGATATTAATGGTGTATGGATTGGTTATGATTTGTTTCAGAACAAAAAAAAGAATTTGAAATGTATTTATCATTGATTTCAAAAGGAAAACATTCTGAAGCAGATAGAATTGCAGGTAAACTTTATGGTTATCCAAAATCCTGTATTGAAGCATTTATTAAAAATTTCAATAATCCAAAGAATATTGCTAAAAAATATTCTTATTATGAATATTATAAATTTATTCATGATTCTGAAAAAAAGTTTCCTTTTATTCAGCACAGACCTCATTCATTAAACTGTAAAGGAACAATTAGTTTAAACAATAAATACAAAAATGCTGTTAAAAAATATGCTCCTAAGTTTTTTAAGGATTTCAGCAAAAAAAGAACTTACAAGACAGAAGTTATTGTTGATGTTGCAAAAGATATTAAAACTCAAAATTTAATTTTTAAGGATGGTTTGAGTATTTGGCCAATCAAAAAAGGAATGGATTATATTTTTATCTCAAGAAAAAAAGTTGAAAAGGAATTCTGGTTGTTAAGCCATCTTTCCAAAGATTTTATTGATCGAGGAACAGTTCTTGATGCAGAGATTACTTTACAGTATAATTCTGCAGTTTTAAAACTTGGAAAAGTTAAACAGCAGTTGATTGATTTATGTCATGAAAGAAAATTTCCTGCTCAAAGAAGAAAAAAATAGTTTTATTTTCCTGAATATCCTGCTTTTGATGTTTTTCCAGAATAATTTTGCCCAGATTTAGCAAAATTTCCATTGTAAGAAGAATTTCCTGCAAGTTTAGGATTATATGCAGAATTTATAGAATTACTTTTTGCATAATCTGTTCCTTTTACATCATAAGAAGGTTTTATGTTTTCTGCAGCATTATTGTTATCCATAAACGAATAATTTTTTATGTTTTTGAATATTGCACATCCTAAAAGTGTTAATAGTTCTAATTTATTCATCATGTCTTGATGTTCTTGGAATTTGTTTGTTTTGACTTCTTTCATGAAATCTTCTACTAATGAAATATAGTTATCTAATAGTTTTGCATTAGAATTTTCTGAATAAATACTTGTGTCTAAATTATCAATATAATTGCTTAGTTCAATTCTATTTTGTAAAACTGAATTTTGGGATGATAGCATTTCATATGCTTCATTTCCTTTTGTTTTAGACTCATTTACCATAATGATTGTATTAAGTTGTTTTGATATTTAAATAAAATTAAGTTATAGAATAGAATTATGTGACATTTTGGTAATAGTTATTTTTCAGAAAGAGGATATTTCTTTGTGAAAAAATTTATATCTTTTTGAGTTAATATATCTCTTTCTAAAATATTCTTTTCGACTGCTCCTTGTTCTAACGCACTGTAAGGATTTATTAATTTAAAAAAACTTCTTTCGAGGAATATCTGAGAAATAACTTCTTCTTTATCTTTTTGCTGCATTATTAACTCAGCTCGTCTGTAATTTTTTTCTGCTAAATCAACATCTCCTAGTACCCTATAACAATCACCTCTGCAAACAAAAAGAAATGTATCTTCATCAAATAAATTTTCAGAGTCCAAGCGTATTGCTTCATCTAAATCGTTAATCGCATTATCAAGTTGATTTAAAGCCATATAACTTAAACTTCTGTTATAATAATGTTCATAAACACTCGGATCTAATTCTATTGTTTTTGTAAAATCTTTTAGAGCATCAGTAAATTTTTTTAGTCTCATATTCAGTATACCTCTATGGATATACGCTTCTAAATTTCCAGAAATTTCATGATCTATAGATATATTATAAAAATTAAGAGCAACTGTCAAATGATTTTTATAGCTACTATTACTTTCATAGTCTTTATCATTTAATGCAATTTTCAATGCTTTTGTAAACACAGAATTTGCAATATTCAAAGCGCGTGGTTTCATAATTTAATAAAAAAGTGAGTAATTTATAAAATTTTTGTTTGTTATACCTGTTAAGTGGCTTTTTAAATATCAATCATTATCTTTATTTGTATTAAAAATAGCATAAACAGGATAATGATCTGATATTTTTCCTTCTTCTTCATTTGTAATTTCTGGCCACCTCATAAAAAAATAATCTACTCCAGCTTTTCTTGTAAAATCTTCTTTTGTTCCTCTTAAAAAAACTATTCTGTCATAAGTGTTTGAACTTTTTGCAACAGTTGTATCAAATTTATCAGGTATTGCAAAATAATATCTTTCAGTATCTTCTAATATTTGATTAGTATTATCTTCATCATAATATGTTCCGTCTGCATTATAATCTCCAACAATTATTACATCTTTTTCATTGTATTTTGCTGATGCATGATCAAATACTTTTGCTAATGCACTTATTTCTTTTTTTGCATTGTCTGGTTTTGTATGTACAGTTCCTAAAACAAAATCAAAATTGCCATTTTTTACTTTGAAATATGCCATGAATGGCGGTCTTGAGAATTCTTTTTGCTCATCCGGATAAAGATATGATTTATTCAAATAAGTTATCTTATCTTTGTCAAAATAAAAAACATATAATTCATTTTTACTATATCCTTGTCCTTTTTTGCTCATCACAATGCCATAGTCTTTATCATTTTCATTAAGCATATCAAGAAATTTATAAGGCACTTTCTTGTCTTTATCAAGAAATTCCTGTATTGCAATAATATCATAATCATCAACTATTTCAACAAGTTTTTCTGTTACATTTTTTTTATCTATTTTTGTGTTGCCAAATTGTCTTATATTAAAACTCCCTATTGATATTTGATTTTCTTCTGTTTTTGGAGCTCCTTGTTTTGCTATAACTTCTAAAGGCTTTGTTATATTTTTTGGCTGTTCAAATTCTGGTTCATTATTTTCTACAAATTGAGAAATTGTATTTTGAGTTTGTAATTGTTCAGACATTTCAGAATCTTTACATCCTGTTAAGCTGGCTATTACAAATAATGCAATAATTAATGATTTTTTGAATATTTTCATGTTAAATAATATTTTTTTGCTGTTTTTATACTTTTCGTAGAAAAAAGTAAAAATTTTAATTTCCTATGATTGAAAGCCTGTTTAATTCTCTTTCAATATAATCAAAATCTTTTTCTCCACCGCAAGAAGTATCAATTACTTCTCCTTTAGAATTTAAGAGTATCCAGGAAGGAACATAATCACAAACATTTCCTGTTATGTCAAAAAAATCAATTGTCATATCTGTAACTTGTGGAACTTCTTTTATGTTAAATCTTCCACCATCAATTACATTTATCAGAACATTTATTTTATCTTTATATTTATCCCATATTTTCCATTCAAATTCATAAACTTTTTTTGTACTTATTGGACATGAAGTTGAAGCAAAAAAAATAAGTGTTGGTTTTCCCTTTAAAAAATCTAATGTTGCTTCTCCTGTTATCTTATTATCTTCTTTTTCTTCAATTTTTGGCTGTGTCGCACAGCTTATCAGAAGTAAGCATGTTATGATGATAAATATTATTTTTTTCATGATATTTAGTCTTTAACTTTCTGCTTTTTAATTGTTTTCTTTTTTGGTTTATAAGGCATTCTGAAGATATTTTTACATTCAAGGCAATGTATTATTAGCTTTCCGTCTTTAGTTCTTATCTTGCAGTTTTCTCCTGGCTTCAGGAATTTATCACATTTTTTACAGATTCTTCTTTTTATCTCTGCTGGAAGTTTTATTTTGAATTTTAATTGTAATTTCCTGATTTGTTTTGCACACTTGTCTGATTTTTGTTTATTTTTGGAAAAATTCTGTTCTGCAATCTGGAATAATTGCATTAGTGTTTCTTTTGCTTGTTTTTTCTGTTCTAATTTTTGTTTTTGTTTTGGATGCATCTTATTTCTTTAGTGCTTCAATTCCTGGCAGTTTTCCTTTTGCTATGAAATCTAAACTAGCTCCTCCTCCTGTGCTTACAAAAGTATATTTTTCTTTTAATTTTAATTTATTGATTAATTTTATTGTATCTGTTCCTCCAATAATGATTGTTTTTTTCATTTTTGATAGTTCTTTTGCAATTATTGTTGTGCTTTTTGCAAATATTTTATTCTCTATATATCCTAATGGTCCATTCCAGAAGATTGTTTTTGCTTTTTTTAGTTCTTCTAAATATTTTTTTGTTGTTTCTTTTCCTATATCTAATCCCATCATGTTTTTTTGTATTTCTTTTTTATTTTTTCCTGTTTTTGAATTTATATCTTTTGCGATTATGTAATCTTCAGGAAGTATTATCTTTTTGTTTTTCAGCAATTGTTTTGCTTCTTTTACAAAATCTTGTTCTATAAGACTTTTTCCTGTTTCTTTTCCTTGTGCTTTTAAGAATGTAAAGATTATTGCTCCTCCTATCAATATTTTATCTGCTTTTTTTAGAAGTTCTTTGATAAGATGCAGTTTTGTGCTTAGTTTTGATCCTCCTAAAAGAACTACAAATGGTTTTTTTGGTTTCAGCAATTCTTTAAGATGTTTTACTTCCTTTTCTAATAATAAACCTGCAACGCTTGGAACATATTTTGTTATTCCTACAACAGATGCATGATTTCTATGGCTTACTGCAAAGGCATCATTTACAAAAACATCGCATAATTTTGAAAGTTCTTTTGCTAATTTTTGATTATTTTCTTCTTCTCCTTTGTAAAATCTTATGTTTTCCAGAACAACTATATCTCCTTTTTTCATCCAATCAATAAAATCTTTAACATTTTTTCCTATTGTATCCCTTGAATAATATATTTCTTTATTCAGTAATTTTGCAAGTCTTAATGCTATTGGTTTCATCCTGTATTTTGCTTCTTTTTTATTTGGTCTTCCTAAATGACTTACTAAAATTATCTTGCACTTTTTTTTCATTAGATATTTTATTGTCGGCAAAGATTGTTTTATCTTGAAATCATCAACTATTCTTCCATTTTTTATTGGAACATTATAATCAACTCTTACAAGAACTCTTTTTTTATCCAGAGAAATATCTTTTATTGTCTTCATTTTACATCAATTTTTTCAGGATGTCAATTATTCTGCAACTGTATCCCCATTCATTGTCATAAAATGCTGAAATATTGATTAGATTTCCTATTACTTTGGTCATATTGCTGTCAAATATTGCACTGTGATTATTTTTTAGGATGTCTGTGCTTACCAATGGATCTTTTGAATATTCTAAAACTCCTTTTAATTCCTTTTTTGAAGCATCTTCAAACAACTTGTTTAAATGATTGACATCTGTTTTCTTGTTTACTTCTGCTATAACATTTACTATGCTTCCGCATACTACTGGAACTCTCCATGCAAAACCATCCATTTTTCCTTTTAGTTTTGGAATCACTTCACCTAATGCTTTTGTTGCTCCTGTTGTTGTGGGTATGATATTTACTGCTCCTGCTCTTCCTCTTCTGAAATCTTTTTTATGTATTCCGTCAACTATTAATTGGGATGCTGTGTAAGAATGAACTGTTATCATATAACCTTTTTTTATTCCTAATTTGTCTTCTAGGATTTTACATAAAGGAGCTAATGCATTTGTTGTACAGCTTGCATTGCTTATTATCTTGTGGCTTTTTTTGTATTTATTGTCATTAACACCTTTAACTATTGTTATGTCTGGATTTTTTGCTGGTGCAGATATCAATACTTTTTTTGCTCCTGCATCCAAATGTAATTTTGCTTGGCTTCTTTCTGTAAATTTTCCTGTGCATTCTATAACTACATCTATTCCTAATTCTTTCCATGGAAGATTTTTTGGATCTTTTTCTGAGAATAATTTTATTGTTTGATTATTTACAGTTATTGTATTTTTTGTGTTTGATATTTTTCCTTCATATTTTCCGTAGACTGAATCATATTTTAATAAGTAAGCTAATTGTTCTGTAGGAGCTAAATCATTAACTGCTACAAATTTTATTTGCTTGTCTTTAATTCCTGCTTGAAGAACTTGTCTTCCTATCCGCCCAAATCCATTTATTGCTACTTTTATTGCCATGTTTTTATTTTATGGAGTGTGTAAATTTAAATCTTCTTCACCATTAACCAATAGGCATTTTTTTCTGTGCATATTTTGCGAACATTTTCAGTTGATTGGCATTTAGGCAGTAGGGGTTTGTCCCTTTCAGGACTACTGCCTCTGCGAAAATTAAAGCATAATGTTCGCTTGGCACTATTTTGTTTAAATAGCAAAAGTTTATAAATAAACCACAGAAAAAAGCTTGCTTGTGAATGAAGATGGAAAAAAACATAGAAAAAGATACAACATATTTTGATAAACTTATTAGTGATATGGATAAAGATTTAGAATATATAGCAGAAGAAAATCTAAATCTTGCTAAAACATATTTTAAAAGCATTAACTCTTTACTTAACATAAATCCTCCTCTTTTTTTAAAACAAGCTTTTGAAAACTTAGCTAAACTTAATGAATTTGAATTAATAAATGATAATTGT
>CAZNAM010000017.1:0-15194 GCA_964571335.1 uncultured Methanosarcinales archaeon
TTGGTATGATTATTGTTGCTGTAAATTTGATCTATGAATTGTTCAAGATTTTTGCAGGTCAAACAGCTCAAAGTGTTGGTCTTGTTCTTCCTGTTGAAGGCAAGGGTATCTTTTTTGTTCCTTTCATATATTGGATATTGGCTGTCATTATTGTTATGATTGTACATGAAGGAGGACATGGAATAATGGCAAGATCCTGGAAAATCCCTGTTAGAAAGACAGGCATAGCTTTTCTTGGAGCTATTATACCTATAATTCCTGCTGCTTTTGTTGAGCCTGATGAAAAAAAGTTAGCAAAAACAACAACAAAGAAACAGTTGTCTGTTTTTGCTGCAGGTCCTTTTGCAAATATTATCTTCGGATTTTTTATTTATCTAATTCTAATTTTTGCATTAAATCCTGTTACAGATGGTTTTTATACCAATCAAGGTGTTGAAGTTATTGATGTTACAGCAGATTCTCCTGCTTTTTTTGCAGGATTAAACACAGGAGAGATTGTTAAGAATATTAATGGTCAGAAAATCATACATACAGAAGATTTTACTTATGCATTCAAGCCTGCAGAAGTTGGAGATGTTTATTCTATAACAACAGACAAAAAACAATATTCTGTTACTTTGGCTGAAAATCCAAGCACAAAAAAGCGATGGTTGGGTGCTTTTGTTCAGGAAAAATTAGTTATTTTACAGCCAACTTTTTGGAAAGATGTTCTCATTTGGATTAAAGAATTATTTTTCTGGGTTTTCTTGTTAAATCTTGGTGTTGGATTGTTTAATCTTGTTCCTCTTGGACCTATTGACGGTGGTAAGATGCTTCAGATTGGTCTGTCAAGAATCATGCCAAAGACTGCAAATAAGATATGGAAAACAGTAGGTTTTATTATGCTGCTTGTCATTTTAGGAAATATAATTCCTGCTTTATTATAATTTACAATTCGCTTGGCTTGTCAATAAATATTGTTTCTATCTTGAATTTCTTTTTCATCACAGGCATAAGTGCTTTTACTCCTGTTATCTCTGTTGCATAATGTCCTGCAAATATTACATTAAATTTTTCATCTCTTGCATTTTGTGTTACATATATTGCATCTCCTGTAAGATATGCATCTGCTTTTTTCATTGCTTCAAAGAATTCTTTATAGCTTCCTCCACCACTGCACACTGCTAGTTTTTCAACTTTCTGGCTTCCAAAATTTAAAACAGTGCATTTTGCATTCAATTGTTTTTCTAACACAAATTGTATTTCATGCAGAGGTATCTGATGCTTGAATTTTGCTATCCAGCCGATGTTTTTGTCTTTTTCAAAACAAAATTCTTCTATAATCTTTCCACCTAATAGCTTGATCAATTGAGCATTATTTCCTACTTCTTTATGTCTGTCTAATGGAAGATGTGCAGAATACAAAGACATTTTTCCTTTTCTTAGTATTTTTATCTTTTCTCTGTTTGAACCTCTTATCGAAGGATTGCTATTTTTCCAGAACATTCCATGATGTGTTATTAACAGATCAGCATTAGCTTCTACTGCAGAATTAAATGTTTCTTTGCATGCATCAACTGCAAAAGCAATCTTTTCAACATTTTCTTTACCTTCATACTGCAGTCCATTCCAGTTAGTGTCTTCAATATCATCTATTTTTAAGTATTCATCCAACCATTTGACTATTTCTTTAAGCAATACCATTTATTTAAATTTAGTTTCCTGCTTTTTAAATGTTTTTGTGATTGAATGAACTGAAAGGACTTCAAAATATCAATAACCTTTTAAAATAAGCTCAATAAATCTTAATTTATGAAGCTTAATGAGTTTCTTGTCAAAGCAAAGATTGCTACATATGCAGATGAAGAAAATGCAAAAAAGAAAACCTTAGAAGATGGTTCAACAGAATTGATTTTTGAAATTGATGATTATAAATATAGAGATAGATATTTTGGTTCAAATCCTTTTGTTGGCCAGGAGATTGTATGGAAAAATAATGAATTAATATGGTGTATGAATTATTTTGGAAGAGTTAATGAAAATTTAATATCTAAAGAAAAAGTTTATACTTTTCTTAAAAAATGTCTTAAAAAAGTAGATAAAAAAGCTCCTTTCAGAGGTCATTCTTTTTTTAAAGAAGGAAATTTTGAATATTTTAATGAATTTTCAGGATATATTGCTGATTTTAATGGTTCTGAAAAAATTTTATTTAATAAAAAACAAATATATGTTTTAGATTATCATGGTGGTTCTTTAAATCTCAACAATATTTAAATGTTAAATTTCAATATCTAACTTATGTTTTAGCGAAAATATTTTAAATCATTAAATCAAACCAAGTGATTGGTGGTATATATGGATAAAAAAGAAGTTGGTGAAATAATTCATTTTTTTAGTAAAATTTCTGTAGCTATTATTAAATTATCTGATGAATTATCAGTTGGAGATACTGTTTCTTTTAAGGGTGCCACAACTAATTTTTCTCAGAAGATTGAATCTATGCAGGTTGATTATGAATCAATAACCAAAGCTCAAAAAGGTGTTGAGATTGGTGTAAAAGTTAAAGATCCTGTAAGAGCAGGAGATAAAGTATTTAAGATTTAAATCTTAAATATATTGTTGATACTATTTTCACTGCCAGCATAATCAATACTACAACAATCAATGCAGGGTCAAATGGCATTTCTCCTGTGAAATTATTTTTGTATGCTTGATAAAGCATTACTATAACTAAAGCAGCGATTCCTGCGAATGAAACATTTCTTTCTATTATCAGCTGGTTTCTGTTTTCTCGTTCATCATGCACTTTTGGAAGCAGCATCATCAGATGAAGAGCGTCAATAACTCCTATTGCAATTATTATTCCAATTATCCAA
Organism: uncultured Methanosarcinales archaeon; assembly: GCA_964571335.1. Classification (GTDB taxonomy): domain Archaea; phylum Nanobdellota; class Nanobdellia; order Woesearchaeales; family ARS49; genus JAFCDQ01. The sequence continues at coordinate 2,856 of CAZNAM010000017.1, forward strand.
ATCTTTATATTTTCAGCTAAAGGAAGCATGAATGTAAGAAATACTGCTGCCATGAATACAAGTATGTATGCCCATCCTTGCCATTTTTTTGGTCTTATTCCCCATCCAAAAATCCTGTATGTGAACCAGTTTGGTTTTCCTATCATTTTAACTCCTCCTTAACATTATATAATATGTTATAAGGTTAAATAGTAATAATATTATGATAAAATAGCTCATGAATATATTATATCTTATTGTTATTGGTTTTATTCCGTCTATAATCATTATTATGAATGCTCCTAATATTAAAAAAACCATTGTCAATCTTGATGATTTGAATGCGATTTGTATCATTCTTTCATCTATTTTCTTCTTTTTTTTCTTGATTTTTAATGTGGTTATCAGTATTCCCACAATTCCAACATATATTAAGAAATATCCCACACTTCCAAAATTAAACATTTTATTTAAGCCAATCTCTAAATAATTAAAAACTAAACCAATTATTATGAACAATATTTCGATTGCATATGATGTTGCAATTTTTTTCTGCATTTTTTTTGCCTCCTATATCCCAAATATTTCTTCAACTTTACATTTGAATATCTTGCTGAATTTTAGTGCAAGTTCTAACGAAGGAACATATTTACCTTTTTCTATTGAAATTATTGTCTGTCTTGTTACTTTAGATAGTTCTGCTAGTTTTTCTTGACTTAATAATTTATTTTCCCTAAGTTCTTTTAATCTGTTTTTTTTAAGCATTGTAAAGTTCACTTAACGTAAAGTAAGCTTTACTATTTAAATCTTTCGCTTGAATATGTCAGAATTAGTTTATCTACACTTTTTCTTCTTCAATGATTATTGTTCCTTTTTTTGCTGTTATAACAACATCTTTTTCATTTCCAATTTTTGCAGCTAGAGACACTAACTTAGGAAGTAATATTCTTTCTCCTCTAAAATCTAATTTAGTTATTATTTGCTGTTTTGAGGATAATGTTTGTTTCACAACTTTTTGACTTTGTACATTTTGTTTTTCTTTTGTTCTTTCGTATAAGAATTTAGCAATTCTCTCAGCCACATTTACTTTTGTTGCTTCTGTTATTCCTTGTAATCCTGGTGAAATATTAATTTCTAAAACTAAAGGTCCTTTTGCACTTTGCAGGATATCTATTCCGCAGACCTCTGCTCCAAGAGTTTTTGCTGTATCAATTGCAAGTTTTCTTGTTTTGTTGTCTAAATCAATTTTATATCCTGTACCGCCTGCATGTATGTTTGCTCTTGCTTCTCCTTTGTTTGCTTTTCTTTCCATTGCAGCTACAACTCGATCTCCTACAACTATTGCTCTTATGTCTGTGCCTCCTGTACTGATAAATTCCTGAAGAATAAATTGTTGTTTCAACAAAGCTAAAGCATCTAACATTGAGCTTGCACTTTCATAGCTGTCTGCAATCATAACCCCTTTACCATGTGTTCCCGCAGGAACTTTCAGCACTATTGGATATGTTATTTTTTTCAGTATCTTTTTTGCTAGTTCTGCATTGCTTGCAAGATATGTTGCTGGTTGAGGTATTCCTGCTTTTTGCAGTTCAATATGTGTTAATAATTTATCATGTGCTATCGTGTATAAATTTGAGATTATTGGGCTGTAACTTTTATTCATTAATGTTATTATTGATCTTAATAAACTGGATTGTTTAAATCCTCCTTTCCCATATACGCAGTCATAATCTTTTAATTTTTTCCCTTCATAAAATACTCCTTGTTCTTTTCCTGATACACAGACATCTACTTTTTTTAGATTTATTTCATCAACTTCATCAAAATATTTTCTCATTTCTTCTGCTAACCATGTAGATGATATACTTCCTGTTGTTAGTAGTGCTGCTTTCATTCTTATTTCCTCGAAGGGTCTATGAGAAATTCTCTTCTCAGTATGTTCATTCCAATTAAAACTCTATATTTCATTTCTTTTCTGTCTGCAACCGTAAATTTAACATGCATCACTCTTCCTTTTATCTTGATTATTTCTTTAACTATTGGTCTTCTTTTATTGCCATTAGCAGTTTTTACTATTACACTTCCAACTTTATCTGTCATTCCTATTTCTTCTGCAAGTTTTTCATCAATACTGCTTTTAGAAGCTCCTGTATCTATCTTTGCTATGACTTCTTTTTTTCCTTTTGGTCCGACAAGGACAACTTTTTCTGTTGTTCCAATTATTGTAGGTCCTGTTAATCTTGTTTTCATAACCATTATTTCATCTCTTTTTTTTTATTTGTTTTTTTATCCATTATTTTCATAAAAGGAAACGGAAGAACATCTTTTATGCTTTGTTTGTTAAGTAATAACATTGCCATTCTATCTATAGCTATTCCTACTCCTCCTGTTGGAGGCATTCCATATTCTATTGCTTCTATAAAATCTTCATCCATTGGATGTGCTTCTTCATCTTTTCCAGAATGTAATCTTTCTGATTGTATTTCAAGAAGTTTTCTCTGCATTACTGGATCATTTAGTTCAGAATAAGCATTTGCTATCTCCATTCCTGCTATGTATGGTTCAAATCTCTCGATAATTGTGCCGTCAGGAGTGTTTCTGCATGTTTTGCATAAAGGTGTGCTTTCTATTGGATGATGTGTTATGAATGTTGGCTGTGTTAGTTTATCTTCAACTAATTCTTCAAATAATGCCTGTAATAATTCTCCTTTTGTATATTCATTTCCTAATTCTATCTGATGCTCTTTGCATAGCTTGTCTTTATCTGATTTTGTAACTTTATTGATATCTATATTTGCAAATTTTTTCAATGCTTCTTTCATAGTATAACTTTGCCATGGACTTTTAACATCTATCATTTTTCCGTCATATTCAAATTTGGTGCTTCCATGTATTGCTTTTGCAGATTCTTGATAGACTTTTTCTACTAATTTTTGCATATCATAAAAATCAGCATATGCCTGATATATTTCTATGCAGGTAAATTCAGGATTGTGTGTTGAATCAATATCTTCATTTCTGAAATTTCTTGAGAATTCATACACTCTTGGAAATCCTCCTACAATCAATCTTTTTAAGTATAATTCATTTGCAATTCTAAGGTAGACAGGCATATCTAAAGTATTTAGATGGCTTTTGAATGGTTTTGCTGCTCCCCCACCATATATTGGCTGAAGCACAGGAGTTTCTACTTCAATAAAATCTTGTTTATCAAGAACTTTTCTTATTGAGTTGATTATTTTTGATTTTTTTATGAATGTGTCCATCACTTCTGGATTCATTATTATGTCAAGATATCTTTTTCTGTATCTTTGTTCAATATCTTTTAGTCCATGCCATTTTTCAGGTAAAGGTCTTATGCTCTTGCTTAATATGTCAAAGTTTTTTGCATTTATTGTTATCTCTCCTGTTTTTGTTGTGAATACATTTCCTTCTGCACCTAACCAGTCGCCAACATCAAATAATTTTAATTTTTTGTATTCTTCAGTTCCTAAGTTATTATCTGAAAAAAATACCTGCATTCTTCCTGTGTGATCCTGTAATTTCATGAATGTTATCTTTCCCATTCTCCTTAATTCCATTATTCTTCCTGCTATTCTGTATTCATCTTCTGTCTGGGAGTTTTCTTTTAGTTTCTTGTATTTTTCTTTAATCTCTTTATCAGTAGAATTTGGTTCATATCTGTAAGGATATGGATTTATTCCTTGTTTTAGAAGTTCTTCTCTTTTCTTTTTTCTTTCATTTATTAGCTGTTCTTCGTTTGGCATAAGAGAAGAAGATGAATGTTTTGTTTTTAAATGTTATGTTACTTCTTAGCTTTACGTAAACAGCCAGGATATAAATTATTATATGTTTGCAATAAAAAGAATATGTCGATATTATATTTTTCTTTTAATTCTTTTATATCTACCATTTCATTTAAAATTGTTGTTTGGTCTGAATCATCTGTTATTTCTGTTTTAATGTATTTTTCAAAACCATTCCATGAAGATTTAAAATTAAAAGTATAAATGTGAATAAATTTTATAAAATCATTGATTAATTTAGAGGAGTATTCAATTTTTTTGGTTTTTTTATTAAATTTAAATTTTTTTTGAAATTCTTTATCTGAAGAAATAAAATTATCATATTCTGATATTATTTTTTCAATATTTGCTTCTGGAAGATTAACTGCTTTTCCACAATCAGGCAAGATTCCATCTTGTCCTTTTGAACAATAGGTTATATATTTCTTTTTATTTTCATATTCTTTTAATTTATCTTTTTTTAATGGAAAAAAATCAGTTAAATTAAGAAAATCTTTTTTTAGTGATTTGTGTGTGCTTTCTGTTTCAACTCTTTTTTGAAAATATTTTAATATGGTCATGTATCCTTCAAACTTTTCAGGAGTTATTAATTTCTTAGAAATTAAAAAAGAAAGGTTCTTTTTTGTTTTTTGTTTTATTATATCAATATATGTTTTCCAAACAATAAGTTTTGTATGTAATTTTTTAATTTCATCTAAAAAATTATTTAATTTAAAGTTATTTGTTTGTAAAGATATATATTTATTTATATAGTCATTTAAATTCATGATATTACTTATTAGTAGCAATCATTTATAAATTTTACTGAATTTTACCGAAATATTTATAAATTGAATCTTTTTCATTGACTATGTAGTGAAGAAGGTTTCAAGATGGGTGGAGAAGAAAACACTTTAGAACAGATTATTTTGGTTTCTGATAGTAATACTTCTGAAATAGAAACTGTGATGGAACTTTTTAAGTATAAAAAGCAAGATCTTACAGAAGCAACTCTTGATGAATCTTCTCCAAAAACAATTATTTACGTTACTGATAATAAAGCTGAAGAAGATGAAAATTTAAAATTCCTATTAAATAAATGGATTGAATCTGATTTTGTAATTGTTTCAAAAATGACAAATGGAGGTTATTCTAAACTTTCTGAAGAGTTTCATACAGACAGATTGTTTTTCTTAGATAGAAAATATATCAATTCAAAAAAAGGAAAGACTGCTCTTAAAAAAAGAATAAAGGAAGTAAGTATGTTGCAAGAATATCCAGAACTAAGAAAAACAATTCCACACATTCAGTTTTATAAAAACAAGCTTTATGTTTTGCTGGGTCCTTCTGGAGTTGGAAAAACAACAAGTTCAAGGAAAATAACAACTGAAATGGATAATATAAAACAAATCAAACAAACAACAACAAGACCTCCACGTTCTATTGAAACAGAAAAAAATAAAAATTTTGTAGAAAAAGATGAATTTGAGAGATTGGAGAAAAAAGGAGAGTTGTTTTTTATTCAGGAAAGAGAAGATTATAAATTTGGTCTTGACGAACAAATGTTTGTTGATTATAAAAATGGTAATGATTTAATATATGAATCTTTAACATGGGAAACATTAGAAAGACTTAAAGAAACAATTAATAAAAAAGGGTATAATATAGAAGTTGTTCCTATATTTTTAGTTGCAAATAAATCAGAATTGATTGAACGATTTGCTGGAAGAGAAGAGTTCCCTTTTAATATAAGCCCTGCCCGATATAAAGATATCCCTCAAGAACTTGAAGCTTTAATGAATGAGTTTGATGCGTTGATAAAAAGTTCAAACATATATCCTTATTTTATTGAAAATACACAAATGAACCAAGATAGAACAATTAATATTGTTAAAAATATTATTACTTTTGTAAGAACAAGAACTTCAGGAGAAACTTTTGTTGATTCTGTTTTTACTGATTTATTTTCTACAAATTTTGAAAATAGAGATTATATCACAGAAATTATTTTTGATAATACAATTAAAAATTATATTGTTGATTCTTATGTAAATCAACAAAAAATATCTGAAGAACAAAAAAACAAACTTTTTGATGTTGTTAATAAATTACCAAAATTAATTGTTAATCAAATTGATACTAATAAAAATGATTCCAGAATTTATATTGAAAAACCTTATTTTGATAGCGATTCAATAGAAGCAGAATATTTACAATCTTGTGGTATACGTTTAAAAGATTTACTTTTCAAATTATTGCAAGCTAAAACAAAATATATGCCTTCTGCTCATAATGTTAAACAAATTAATTCTTCAGAATTCAATATAGATTATGATAAAAACTCAAATACTGAAGATTTAATCGGATGGACTATTAGTGATACTGCCCCTAATCAAAATTGTGATTCAATAAAATATGTAGGTATTTCTTTTAAAGATAGGAAAACAGTTATTAATAAAAAAAGTAAAACAGAATATGTTAAACTTTAATTAAAAATGTTTAGAAACATTGCTTTCAGTTAGAGATCTTAATATTTTAAGACTATTCTGCATGATTAATAAAACACTTGCTTCTTCAAATGGTATTTTTTTTCCAAATTTCAATATTTTTTCGTTGATTAGAACTTTATTTTTATTCATTTCTCTAAGATATTCTTTATCAAATCTACTATATAATTTAAGATATGTTTCAAAATTTTGCTGCATTAATTTTAAAATATCTATTGTTATTTTATCTATTTTTTTGTTATAATCTCTTAAATTTCTAGCACTTACATCCAATAAATCAGTTATGTTATCCATTTGTGTTAAAATTTGTGATAAATAATAATTATCTTTATCAATCAATTTATTTTTATTCAAGACTCTTTGACTATGTGAAATAAATTTAGTTATTGTGTCATGTTTTTGTTTAACTGTTGTTAACAAAGAATTATCATTTAATTCTCCACCTTCAATTAATTCATTATATGCTTCATCTATTAATCCAAAAATTCTTTTAATTAAAATTTTTTCATCTAGTAAATTTACATCACTTATTGCTTTCAAAATACAATTATTGTTTTTTTGTTCAATAATTTCCATTCCAGGCAATCTTGAACATTCAATCTGTATTATAGAACTTACATTTAAATCAATTTTTTTTCTAAAATGTTTTGTAACAGGATTTTTAAAAGTTAATTTTATCTCGTCATATCCTTTTTTATATAATGCTCTTACTGCAAAAAAAATAGAAGTTCTGTCTAATCCTGTAATGTCCATTTCTGTTGATGATGGAATTATTTTTTTTTGTGCAGTTACTATTACTTCTCCTCCTTGAGCTTCTACATCAATTTCTTCTCCTTTTTTTAAGTTATTATCCACACACCACTTCTTCGGCAATGAAACTAAGTAAGTTGAGCCTGCTATCTGGATTATCTTTCTTTTCATTTCCCCCTCTTTTATATAAAAATGAATCCAATTATATAAATATTTCCATTTTTATAATTTTTATAAAATATAACGTAAAATTATATAATACTTAAAGAAGTCATATATGTTGGAGGTGGAAAAAATGGATGAAGAAAATTTCATGCATGAGACCACTATTATAGACGAAGATGACGATATGATGTCTGAAGACAAGCTAGATGGTTCTGACCCTTGGGAAATTGCCTTTGAAGAGGGTGTTAGGATGGCTGAGTTTGAAGAATCTGATGATGATTGGGATGATTTTGACTGATATTGTCTTCACTCACTACAGAACAGCCTGTCGGGCAACTGACAGGCACTAGTTCTTTTTTTTCAGATAACATCATCTAATTTTCCAAACTTTAGAATTTTCTTTGTTTTATCATCATAAATAAACACTTCAAAATCAGATAAGTCTTTTAAAAATGATCCAAATTTTTTCTCTTTTGTTATATCACTTCCTTCTGTCAATGGATTAAATGAAGGTTCAACAATCAAAACACTTTTCTTATATTTCCCTTTGATAAAACATTTGTATTTTTCTCTTTTTGCTTCTGATCTTAATATTATTGCAGGATGTTCATGTCCTATTATTATTGTTTTCTCTAAACTAACAGGAACATAATCTCCATGCACGATTAAAACATTTCCAACAACAAATTCTTTTACTTCTTTTATTTTTTGTTTGTTTATGACAAATTTAAGCATAGGATCATGATTTCCTTTTACAAATATTATATCTTCAAAGTTTTTATTGCAAAAGTCAATAAAACTATTGATGTCTTTCCATTCTTGTCTTGTTATCCTGCCAAATTCATGTTTTATATCGCCATTTATTATTATTTTTTTACATTTGCATTTGGATAATATCCTCTTTAATTGTTCTATCATCTGTTTATACTGTGTTTTTGGAACTAATACACCTTGCATGTGCAGACTTTCTTCAAATCCAAAATGGGTATCTGCAATTATCAGAATCTGTTCTTTTTTCAGATACAGGCTTGTTTCAATTGCATAGATGTTCTCATGTATTTTCTGCATATTCTTGAATTAACTATTATTAATTTTAAACTCTTGTGATTTTTTTGATGCTTTAATTTCACAACTCCCCAACATATTTAAATGATTGTGATTATTATAATCACTATCGTTATGCGGGGTGTATAAAATGATTGAAATTGATGAAAACCAATTCCTTGAAAAAGTTGTTGAGAAGTCAAAAGAAATTCCTGTTTTAGTGGATTTTTTTGCAGAATGGTGTCCTCCATGTGATATGCTTAGACCTTTTCTTGAAAAATTGGCAATTGATTTTAAGAATAAAGTTTTTTTTGTTAAGGTGGATGTTGATCAAAACAGGATATTAAGCTCTCAATATGATATAGTGAGTATTCCTTCAATAAAACTTTTTAAGGATGGAGGTGTTGTTGATGAGCTAAATGGCACTGTACCAGAACAATATTTAAGGTCTTGGTTAGAAAAACATTTAAATTAGTTGTTTTTTCTTTATTTTAAATGAGGTAAAGTAAGATGGAGTATGATCTGATTATTATTGGTGCAGGACCTGCTGGAATGAGTGCTGCAATTTATGCTGGAAGATATTTGCTTAAAACTTTGGTTTTGGGCGAGATTACAGGAGGCTTGGCAGCACAAGCTCATGAAATTTGTAATTTTCTTACTCAAAAAAAAATTAAAGGTTATGAATTTGCTAAGATGATTAGTGAGCATGTTAATGATTTAGGAGTTAAAGTTAAATCAGAAACAGTAATTAAATTAACTAAGCACGAAAATTTTTTTGAAGTAGAAACAAATAATACAAAATATGCTGCTAAAAAAATAATTATTGCAACAGGAACAAAGCATAGGCATCTTAACTTAAAAGAAGAAAAAGGTTTTTTAGGAAAAGGTGTGAGTTATTGTGCTACTTGTGATAGTGCTTTTTTTAAGGACAAAGTTACTGCTGTTGTCGGAGGAAGTGATGCTGCTCTTACTTCTGCGTTACTTCTTGCACAGTATTCAACTAAAGTTTACATAATCTACAGAAAAAATCAATTTTTTAGAGCAGAACCTACATGGGTGAAGCTTGTTGAAGAGAATGAAAAGATTCAGCCAATATTTAATGCAAATATTGCAGAGCTTATTGGTGATAACTTTTTGAAGCAGGTAAAACTGGATACAGGGATGATTCTTGATATTAATGGTTTATTTATTGAGATTGGTTCTGATCCAAGAACAGAGCTTGTTGAAGATTTAGATGTTGAACTTGATGGTGCTTACATTAAGGTCGATAAATATCAAAAAACAAATATTCCAGGAGTTTTTGCTGCAGGTGATGTTTGCAATAATCCTCTTAAACAAATAATTACTTCAGCAGGGCATGGAGCAGTTGCTGCTTTTACTGCATTTGAAGAAATTAAGAAAAAGGTTTAATTATTTTTAAGATATTTTATAATTTATTTTATTTATGTTTTATGGAGGTGAAAATATGATAACTTTTGCTTGTAAATCTATTAATCAGGAAGACATGTTTAAATGTTCTTTTGGTCTTAACAAGACAGAGTATAATGTTTTGGTATTTTTATTTGAACAAAATAAGCCTCTTATTGCTTTAGATATAGCTAAAAAAATGAAATTAGAGAGAACAACTGTCCAGAAAGCTGTTAAAAATCTTGTTGAGAAAGATTTGATAAGAAGAAATCAGGAAAATCTTGCAAAAGGTGGTTATAGTTTTCTTTATGAAGTTGATAACAAAAAAGGAATAAAATATAAGCTTAGAAAAGTTGTTTCTGAATGGAATAAGAAGGTTGAGAAATTTATTGATGACTTGTGAGTTGATTTTTATTTCCTTATTTTTCTGATTAGTATGATAACTTCAAAAATCACTCCGATTATTAATGGAATTGTTCCATAAGGACATATTGGAAAATATCTGTCTAAATACCAAAGTAAAAGAAATAATGCTATTAATGAAATAAATATTATCAAATGATTTTTTTCTAAAAACTTCCAGTTCATTTCTTCATATTTTGGTTATGTTCTTTTTAAAATTTATTAACAATAAAACAACCACCTAGAAGTAGTTAAAACCGAAACATTTATAAATGAACAAATATCAAAACTAAAAACAATGACAGATAAAAAAGAAGTTCCTCAAATCAATCCTGAAACAGATCTTAGTGTTGATTACATTAATGAATATACTTCTTTGTGTATGAGTATTCAATACAAATCTAAAGATAAATTCTTATTAGATGTTAAAGATAATATTCCTAAAAAATATATTGAAAGATTTAATCCAGAATTATATAAAGATGTTATAACTGAAGAAAATGAAGAAAAAATCATACAACTTGATGAAATTGTTGCTGATTTTAATAAAACATTTAACTCAGAACAAAATATAAATGATTATTCAACTTTAAAATATATTGATTTTAAAGAACAAGTTCCTGAGTTGATTAGAGAAGAATTTGAAAAAGAACAAACTGGAAAAAAACCAGAAGATAGAGGACAGTTAAATATTAAAGATGATTTTGCTTTTGATAATTACAGATTTGTTTTAGCATATTTTGTCAATCAGATAAGTGATATTCTTGGAGGAGTTAATCTAAAAATTAGTTCTTTTTTTGAAAAAATTTAATTCACTTTTTAATTCAATCAACTTTCAATAAATCTTTATATCTGTTACAAAATATAGTTTAAAATAGTAACATTTATAAGTAAACCCAAGATTTTAAAAGAATATTAGAACAGGCCAGAAAAAGCACTTGTTCATCAGATCATTTTGCTTTTTCTATCAAAGTGCTATGTGAGGTAAAAAACAATGACTACATTTAAAGATTTTAAATTAAGTGAAGATTTACAGAAATCTATTGCTAGATTAGGATTTGAACATCCTACAGAGATACAAGAAAAATCTATTCCACCCATTATTCAAGGGAAAGATGTTTTAGGTTGTTCTTCAACAGGTTCTGGAAAGACTTTGGCTTTTGGTTGTGGTGTTATAGAAAAATCTATTCCAAAACAAGGAATTCAAGCTTTAATATTGACGCCTACAAGAGAACTTGCTATACAAATTAAAGAATCTATAGGGGATTTAGCCAAAGACAAAAAATTAAAAGTAACTATTGTCTATGGAGGTGTTGCTATCAATCCTCAAATCAGCGAGTTAAAAAGAGCAGATATTGTTATTGCAACTCCTGGAAGATTTAAGGATCATTTACAAAGAAGAACTGTTAATACAACCAAAATTAAAGTTTTGGTTTTAGATGAAGCTGACAGAATGTTAGATATGGGTTTTATTGAAGATATTGAAGATATTATTGATGCATGTCCTAAAAAAAGACAGACTTTATTATTTTCTGCAACTTTTGCTTCTGCAATAGAGAAATTAGCAAGAAAATATCTTAATGATCCAGTTAAGATTTCTGCTGAAAAACAGGTTGATCCTTCAAAGCTTAAGCAGGTTTATTATGATATTCAGCCAAATATTAAGATGTCTTTATTAGTTCATCTTTTAAAACATGAAGAGTCTAAATTAGCAATGGTTTTCTGTAATACAAGAAGAACTACTGATATTGTTGAAAGAAATCTTAGAGCAAATGATATTAATGCTATTGAGATCCATGGTGGTTTAACTCAGAGTAAAAGAACAAAGACAATGGATAAGTTTAATCATAATAAATTTGATGTTCTTGTATGCACTGATGTTGCTGCCAGAGGTCTTCATATAGAGAATGTTTCTCATATTTATAATTATGAGATTCCAAATGATCCTGTTGATTATGTTCATAGGATTGGAAGAACTGCAAGAGCAGGCAAAGAAGGTTTGATTATTAATTTAATTTCTAACAAAGACCATAATAATTTTTCGAGGGTTATGAGTGAATATAGAGAGTTTAAGATTGAAAAAGTTAAAACACCTGAAATAGAAAGAATTGCTGTTAAGATGGATGGTGGTAGATCAGAAAGAAGAGATGGTGAGAGAGGTGGATTTAATAGAGGTGGCAGACCTAGTTGGCGTGGTGAAAGAAGCAGCAGTCCTAGAAGAAGTTTTGGAAGTTCTGGCGGATCTAGAAGTAGTGATGGTCCTAGAAGAAGTTATAGTAGACCTAGTGGTGATAGAAGTG
>CAZNAM010000018.1:0-13633 GCA_964571335.1 uncultured Methanosarcinales archaeon
TCTACAACAACAAGGATTTAATTCTCAGCAAATATATGATGCACTCGCCCAAGCAGAAGCAAGACAAAGCATAGAACCTTATTCTCCTGCACAAGATATGCCAAGAGAACCATTATCTTCAGAAGCACCATTAATGCAGAATCAATTTAATCAAGATTATCATCAACAATATCCTCAACAAATGCATAGTCCAGAAGAACTAGTTGAAAGTATTATACATGAAAAATGGCAGAAAATGACAAAAGAAATAACAAAAATAACAGAATGGAAAGATAGTATGACCACAAGAATGGAAAGAATGGAACAACAAATAAGTGATTTGAAATCAACAATGGACAATCTTCATAAAGCAATCGTTGCAAGAGTAGGAGAATATGATAAAACCTTAAGTGAAGTAGGAACAGAGATAAAAGCAATGGAAAAAGTGTTTAAAGACGTTTTACCTGAAATGACAAATAATATACAGGAATTATCAAAATTAACCCATGAATTAAGAGGGGAAAAAACTATTTCTGAAAAAAAAGAAAAACCTGAAATAAGAAAAAAACAGCAAATTAAAAACAAAAAAAATGAAGTTACAGAATTAGAAAGATTAACAAAAAGAATTTAATAATAAATGCTATTTATCACTGGTTAATTTCTGAACTGTCAGCATTCCAACAAGCAAAATAAGAATCAAACCAAGCATCTTAGGATGAAGCAATGAAGTCCAAAAACTAACTTCTTCATCACTGCCTTGCTCACCTGTTAATCCTAAAAAACCTTCTTCTTCAGAAAAAACAGCAACAGCACTACCAATACCAATAATTAAAATAATTCCAAGAATCCAATTATTAATGTTAGCACTATGCTCGCTGTTAGTAAAAACATTAGTGATAGTATCTTCTTTAATTCCAATTGCTTGATAAACTATTAACAAGAAAATGAAAAATACAATAAGGATTATAAAAAATGGGGCCATCTTGTTGATAACCTTAACCACAAAATTAGACGTTAAAGCAATCAAAGCAAGCAAAAAAGCAATCAGTCCAGCTACACCTTTTTTTTCTTTTAAAGCTTCAAATCTTGATAAACCAACATAAACTAATAAAAACACTAATAAGAAAGGGAATAAAAAATCAAATTGTTTCAACAATCCAGTATCGAGTAAACTTGCCATTTTTTTTATTTAATTATTTTTTTTAATTTAACTAACCTGTTGGTGGTGGGAGAGTTCCACCAGGGCCAAAACCAAACCAGTTAAGTCTGTTTTTCTTATCATCATAATCAGTATCAGGTTTTTTGAGTAAAAAGTATAACCACAATCCTGCGATTAATAATGCAATCAATAAAACCTGCATACTAGGATCTTTTAAAGGACCCCAACTCATTTTTGGAAATACTGCTGCTGCAATTATGTAAAATAAAAAGAAAATACCTGTAAGAGCAACAAGGAAAGTGATGACGCTTGGAGTTTTACCTTTTGCCATGAAAAGCATCGCCATTACAAGAAGAATTGCAACTAAAATTAAAACTCCTCCTGGAAGAATATTTTTTATTATTGTGATAGGATCTTTTGTTACATCATAAGCACCAATAATATGCGGAATTGTAACAAGTAAACCAATCAAGATTGAGATAGTTGCATTAATTTTTGTATTTGCACCTTCGCCTTTTTCATCTTTAAAAATTGATGTTTTTTGCAGAATAGCATACATTATTGAAAAAATCAATAAAAATGGTATCAATAAATCTGTTAAGAAATAAATAATACCTTGACTTTGTAAATCTCTTGTTAAAGCTCTGAAACTAGCAGGAGCTCCAACCTGAAATAAAAATGAGGGAATCATTATTCATCACCTTTTTTTTCTGATTTTGGTTTTTTAACAATAAACCACATGAATAAAATAATGCCTATTATTAAAACTATTGCTGCAACAGCAGTATTTGTTGTAAATTGAGCTAAAATATAAATAATAACTTCTAACCAAGTGTCACCATCAGAAGTTTTCATAGCATTAAGGAAAATACCAAGAATTGCAATAAAAATAATCACTAAAAACATTGTTCTGATTCCTGTGCTTTTTTCTAAAGAAACATCTTCTTCATTTGAAAAGAAAATTCCAATAGAAACCATAAAAAATACCACGAGCAATATTAAAATAATGATCTGAGAACTTATTTGAGTTATAGCGCCGACAATCTGAGAACTTGCAACAACAATAAGAGCAATAACAAAAGCAACTAAAGAATTAAGAGTTTTTTTAGTGTATTTAATACCTTGAACTTCTTCAAAACCAAGAACCTTTGTCTTCTCAAGAATTGCAAAAACAATAGCAAATACTAATAAAAAAGGTAAAACAACTTCATAAATCCCTATCTGTCTAAAAAAAACTATGACTTGACCTAATATTGTTGTTTCTGCCATCAAGACCTCTTTTTTATATTTAAAGTGCTATAATATCAATAACTTTATAAATTTTTGTTTATAAATGTTACTATAATGATAAATAAAACAGATTTTGCAAAAATAAGAAAAGAAATGGAATTATCTGAGCATGCAAGAGAACAGATAATAAGAAAAAGCAGAGATATATTAAAAACATCAAAAAGTGCAATATATTCTCTACATAGAAAAGATACTGTCAAGGCAAAAAAACAATTAGATGAAGCAAAGAAAAAAATAATAGAAATAAGAAAAGTAATAAAAAAAGAACTAACTTTAATTTATGTAGGTGCATTTAATGAAGCTTTAGAAGAGTATTCAGAAGCACAATGTTATTATGGATTTACAACAAAACAAAAAATACCAACAATAAAAGAATTAAATGTTGAGCCAGAAACATATATTGCAGGATTAAGTGACATGACAGGAGAACTTGTCAGAAAAGCAATAAATTCAGCAATACAAGGAAATTATGAAACAAGCATAAATATTAAAAAATTCATAGAACAACTATATTCAGAGCTGATGCTTTTTGAGTTCAAAGGATTATTAAGGAAAAAGTTTGACAGCATAAAATATGGATTAGAGAAAATAGAAGAATTAGTTTTGCAAATCAAATTAAAAAAATTAGGAGAAAAGAAATGTTAAGAACAAACACTTGCGGAGAATTAAGAAAAGGAGATGACGGAAAAAAAGTAGAACTTGCAGGATGGGTTGAAAGTATAAGGCGAAGCGGAAAAATAGCATTCATAGATTTAAGAGATAGATATGGAATAACACAAATATTTCTAAATCCTAAATTAAGCAGTATTGCAAAAGAAATAACAAAAGAAAGCGTGATTAAAATAACAGGAATCGTGAAAGCAAGACCACAAGCAAATCCAGAATTAGAAACAGGAGAAATAGAAATAACAGCAGAAAATATTGAAATACTGAACAAAGCAGAAGAACTTCCAATACAGTTAGATGAAGATGTAAATACTTCGGAAGAAATGAGATTAAAATACAGATATCTTGATTTAAGAAAAAAAGAGAATCAGAAAAATCTAATCATAAGACATAAGATTGCCAATGTTGTAAGACAATACTTAAATGAAAATGGATTTTTAGAAATAGAAACTCCAATACTAGCAAAAAGCACACCTGAAGGAGCAAGAGATTATATAGTTCCAAGCAGAATAAAAAAAGGAAAATTCTATGCACTTCCACAAGCACCACAGCAATTTAAACAAATGCTGATGATGTCAGGATTTGATAAATATTATCAATTAGCAAAATGTTTCAGAGATGAAGATTTAAGATCAGACAGACAACCAGAATTTACACAAATAGACATGGAAATGAGTTTTATAGAACAAGAAGACATTATGACTTTAGTTGAAGGAATGATAAAAAAATTATGGAAAGAAATATTAAATATTGACATAAAAATACCATTTTCAAAAATGAAATATGAAACAGCAATTAAAAATCACAACACAGACAGCCCTGATTTAAGACAAAACAAGAAAAATCATGAAGAATATAGTTTTATCTGGGTTGTTGATTTTCCATTATTTGAATACAATGAAGAAGAAAAGAAAATGTCAGCAATGCATCATCCATTTACAGCACCATTAGATGAAGACATAAAATTAATGCAAAAAAATCCCTTAAAAGTAAAAGCAAAAGCATATGATTTAGTTTTGAATGGAGTTGAATTAGGCGGGGGATCAATAAGAATACACACAGAAGAAATACAAAGAAAAATGTTTGATAAATTAGGATTAAAAACTGAGGAAATAAAAGACAAATTTGGTTTTTTATTAGAAGCATTAAAATATGGTTGCCCCCCTCATGGAGGAATAGCATTTGGATTTGACAGATTATGCATGATGATGACCGGAAACAATACAATAAGAGAAGTAATAGCATTTCCAAAAACAAAAGATGCAGAAGATCCAATGACTGGAGCACCTTCAAAAATAGATAAAAAACAATTAGATGAATTAGGGATAAGTATAAAAAAATAAATAAAAAATAAATAAAAAATCAATGAAAAAATGAAAAAATATCTATCAATACAAGAAGCAATGAACAGAGGGAAAGGAAAAGTATCTATAAAAGGCTGGATTTGGAGAGAAAGAGGAAGTTCAAAATTTAAATTCATTGTTTTAAGAGATTCAACAAACATAATACAATGTGTAATAAAAAAAGAAATAGTTGGAGAAGAAAAGTTTGATATCGCAGATAAAATACAAGTAGAAACAGCAATGGAAATAACAGGAGAGATAAAAGAAGACAAAAGAGCTCCATCTGGTTATGAAATACAAGCAGAAGACTTTAAGGTTATAGGAGAAAGCAATGAATACCCAATAACAAAAGATCAATCAGTAGAATTTCTTGCAGACAACAGACATTTGTGGCTAAGAAGCAGAAAAATGACTGCAATTCTAAAAATAAGAAGCACAATATTTGGAGCAATACATGAATACTTTAGAAAACAAGGATTTTATGAATATCAATCACCAATATTACAAAGCGTACAATGTGAAGGAGGATCAACACTATTTAATGTTGATTATTTTGGAAAAAAAGATGTATTTCTAGCACAAACCTGGCAACTATATGCAGAACCAGCAATTTTTGCTTTAGAAAAAATATATACTGTTGCACCAAGTTTTAGAGCAGAAAAATCAAAAACATCAAGACATTTAACAGAATTCTGGCATGCTGAAATGGAGCAAGCATGGGCAACATTTGAAGAAATAATAGAACATGGAGAATTATTATTAAAACATCTAATTAAAACTGTTCTGAAAGAAAATAAAAAAGAACTAGAAATTCTTGAGAGAGACATTAAAAAATTAGAACTAATAATAAAAAAGAAATTTCCAAGACTGACTTATGATGAAGTGCTTGATATTCTCGATAAAAAATGCAAGATAAAGATAAAATGGGGTAAAGACCTAAGGACAATAGAAGAAGATGAATTAAGCAAATTATTTGATGTGCCAATAATTGTAACAAGATATCCAAAACAAGTAAAAGCATTTTATATGAAAGAACCAAAAGACAGCAAACCAGAAAAATCTGTTGTAAATGGAGTTGATTTCATAGCACCTGAAGGATATGGAGAACTAATAGGAGGAAGTGAAAGAGAATCTGACATAAATAAAATAAAGAAAAGACTAAAAGAACTAGGAGAAAAGCCAGAAGAGTATGATTTTTATCTTGACACAAGAAAATATGGTTCTGTACCACATGGAGGATTTGGAATGGGAATAGAAAGAGTATTGACGTGGATATGTGGATTAGAAAATATCAAAGATTCAATACCTTTTCCAAGAACAATGCTGCGGTGGAAGCCTTGAACTTATTATCATTTATCTTATTTATTTTATTAATTCCCATAATTGTTTTTATGGTGTTTTTGATTATTACAATAGGATTATTTATTCTAATTCCTGTTATTATTGCTTTATTTATTATTTTTACAATAATGAAAATATTTCAAAGAAAAAAATATAAAATAAAAGTAAGAAAAAACTAAGCTGCAACAGTTGTTTTTGATTCTCTCAAATATTCTTTTATCTTTCTTTCAAAATTTATCCATTGTGATGTTACCTGTTTTGGCTTTGTAAAAACATTTCTTACAATACTTTCTTTAAAAACTTCTAAAAAGTCTTTAATTTTTTTACTTCTGACTCTTTTCTGAAGACTGCTAATTTTTGACGCGGTATTTATCATAACTAAATTAGCGTTCATATTTGGTTTTTTAATCCAATTATCTAAATCCTTAATCATAACAATTTTAATATTTGTGAGTTCTTTTTCAATATTCATTTTATCAAACCTCATTTTTTTACATTAAAAACTTTGAAATAAATAAACTTTATTGTTCTAGAGTGTTTGTTTCTGTTTCAAGTAAAATTTCAACATCTGTGAAAACTCTTTTTTCATAATCAAGACTCTTTTCACCATCAATTTTTTCAGCAGATAAAGCATTAATCAAGGATTTTGTTATACTTTCATCAAAAATATTTTGAGGTTCATGCTCTTTAATTATTTCATTTTCAATAGAAGAAACATCATGGCATTCAATCTTGAGACTGTTTAAAATTTTACTGGATAGTTTTCTAGTATTCTTTAAAACAACAAGTGCTCCGGCATCATGAAATAAAGGTACTAAATCATTGAAATTTATGTCAGAAGGTCTGCCTGAAAGAAGAGTTCCTTGAAAACGTAAAGTAATAATACCATCTTCAAAACTCTTTAAAGAAACAAGATTTTTAACATCATCTTCAACTTCAGAAGGGGTTTTTCCAGAGCAATCTAATTTAAAAGAATAAATGAGATGATCCTCGAGTGAAATAAATCTTTTTTTATTATCTTCAACAATATAAAAACCCCCTTTTTTTAAAGTTTCAAGCTCATTAAAATTGTTAGGAAAAACAGGACCAGGAAAAACAATATTATAACCTTTAATATTGCTTTCTTTAACAACATGTACATGACCTCCTGCATAATAATCAAAACCTTCAGGAAGCATTGTTAGAGGCATTGTTTCAACTTCTTTCATTTCTGAAGGTTTAAGTTCATCTAAAGCAGAATGAAACATGAAAATCTTAAAACTATTAATATTTTTGAAATGGTCTTTATACAAATTTGCATAAAGTTTTTTCTCTAAAGCACCCTTTTTCCCTGGCAAACCAACAATAGCAGTGTTTGTCTTATTTTCCATAAAGATATTAAGCTTTAATTTTTCATCTATATTATCGTATTTAAATACATTAATTCCAAGATCTGCTTTTTCTAAAACATCAAGCATTGTTTTTCCAGAAGGAGAAAAATCATGACTTCCTGCAATAAAATAAACAAGAGTATTACTGTCTTTCAATCTTTTAAGTTGCTCAACAACAACTTTTATACTATCAATATTAGGAACAGCAGAATCAAATAAATCTCCTGCAATAAGAACAAAATCCACTTTTTCATTAAGCATAACATCAATAGCTTTGATAAAATATTTTTTACTAATCTCTTTCAAAACTTTATCTCTTCTCCAAGAACCTATGTGGCAATCAGCGATATGTGCAAACTTCATAAATATCAGATAAATGAAATTGTTTTTATGCTTTTCTAAACTGTAGAAGTCAATAACCTCCAAATTAGAAAGAATTAAAAATAATAAGACAATAAAAAGAAAAATATGGTGAGCAAGAAAATAAAAGAGGCGATGGAACAAGCAAAGAAAATAGAAAATATACCAGAACCCAAAGATGAAGACATAGTGGAAATATATAAAGATGCAAGAGAATCAATACAAAGATTACAGAAAATGCTAAAACCCCAATGGTTTACAGAGAATACCACCGACCAGTTATCGAAGAAAAAAAAGAAAGGTTTATAAATAAAAGATTCTTATTCGTCGATAGAGCATATAATTGCTCGTCTAAGGAACTTACTGTTCCATAAATAAAAAAAAGAGGAGGGTACAACAATGGCTGAAAAAGTCGCGAAGGTTGGTATTAAAAAAGATGGAGGATACCTCTATTTTGTAGATAAGAACGGAGATATTTCTAGAGCAAAGATGGCTAGAGGAAAGAAAGGAAAAGGAGGAAAGCCACAAAAAGTAGCAAAAGTTGGTGTGAAAAAAGTAGCTGGATTTCTATATTTTGTAGATAAAAGTGGAGATGTTTCTAGAGCCAAAATGGCAAGAGGCGGAAAAAAGAGAAAGAAAAAAGTAACTAAAAAGAAAGCAGTAAAAAAGAAAACAAAGAAAAAAGTAACTAAGAAGAAAACAGTGAAAAGAAAAGCAGTAAAAAAGAAAGTAACAAAGAAAAAAACAGTTAAAAAGAAAACCGCTAAAAAAAGACGTTAAATTTTTTTCTTTTTTTTCTTTTTTTCAAAAACAATATATAAAATACAATAATACAGAGAAAAATTATATTTATTATATAGAGGAGAAAAATGATAAAATTTATACAAAACTTCTTTAAAAAAATTTTGGGAGATTTTTTCAAATCAACAAAAAACCTTAAATTAGGATTATATGGTCCTCCGAATGCAGGAAAAACAACACTTGCAAATAAAATCTGTAAAGATTATCTTGGAGAAGAAATGGGGAAGGTAAGTAATATTCCTCATGAAACAAGACAAGTACAAGAGAAAGAAAAAATATCTATAAAAAGTGAAAATGGCAGAGAATTATTATTAAACTTATTAGATACTCCTGGAATTGCAACAAAAATAGATTTTGAAGACTTTCTTAAAACAGGAATGAGCAAAACTAAAGCAAAAAAGAGAGCAAAAGAAGCAACAAGAGGAGTTATAGAATCAATCAAATGGCTTGATGAAGTAGATACTGTTGTGTTAGTTTTAGATGCAACCCAAGATCCATATTCTCAGGTAAATGTTACTATTATAGGAAATCTACAAGCAAGAAATATACCTGTATTGATAGTTGCAAATAAAATAGACCTTAAAAAAGCAAAACTCAAAAGAGTACAAGCCGCATTTCCTCAATATGATGTAATTGGAATAAGTGCTAAACAAACAAAAAATATGGATTTGTTTTACGAATCCTTATTCAAACTAGCGAGGATGAAATAATGGTAACACTACAATTTATGCCTTACACCCAAATTGAAAATCTTACTTCAGTAGGAAGAATAAGAAAATTATTGAATGCTGCAAAAGAAAATAAAATAGTAATGCTGCAAGGAAGATTAAAAAAAGAAGAAGAAATAGAATTAATTAAAGTAACTATGGAAGAAATTAACAAAGAATTTAAAGGAATCGAATTAGCGGTTATAAATCCTGCAAATCAAAAAGATTTAACAGGTTTACAAAAATTCAGAAATTCAATGGCAGATTTATTCTTAAAAGGAAGACAAGGACTGACAATAATAGGTCCTGCCAGTGTTGTAAAATCTATCAAGAAAAATCCAGATAAGATTGAACTTTATACAAAAGAAGTAAGAAACAACAAAAAGAAAAATAAAAAGAAAAAATAATTGAGAATAAAAATGCCACACCAATGTGTAAGATGCAAGATAATCTATGAAGATGGTTCAAAAGAGATATTAAAAGGGTGTGCTTGCGGGGGCAGATTATTTTTCTATATTTCAAAGAAAAAACTTGAACAAACCCAAGCAGAACTTCCTGAAATTAAAGAAGAAGAACTACAACAAATAGAAAAAGATGTAAGAGACTTAACAGGGCAGGATGAAGAATCTCCTGTTGTTTTAGATTTAGAAAGCATAAGAATAAGCAAACCAGGAAAATATGAAATAGACCTAATTAACTTATTTCAAGGACAACCTGTAATATTTAAAATAAAAGATGGAAAATACATTATAGATATAGCTCAAACATTTAAAAGAATGAGAAAATAATTCTTAAAAAAAAACTTAAAAAATACGTTGATTACGACAAAACATTTATATAATAATATTGGGTTGAAAAGAATACTCAAAAAAACGAGGTGATAGTTAATGAAAAATGACCACAAAGGATTATCTTTAATAATATTAGGTATTGTGGGTGTTATTGCTGTAGTTGGTTTAGTCATGATGTTTTCAGGTCAAAATCAAGCAGTAGGACAAGTATATACTAGTGCAACAGGCGGATATGATTTATGTAATATACAAACCAATGTTGGAACAGCCCAATGGTTTCCAGTACTTGCAGCCGCAGGAGAAAATGAGAGATTAGCAAAAGATTATGTTCTTGCAGGATTTAAATGTGCTGTAGTAAGAAATGGAAACATATTAGACTATATTAATAATGTAGGAGAAATAGAAACAAAGTTCTTTAATATGGGCGGATCTTACGTTGATGAATTTGGATATCAAACAATCTGTTGTACAAACCCTTCAAATGGACAAGTGAATCCAAGAAGTGAAGGACAAACAACATTAGATACCAGAGTATATTCAAGTGTGCCTGCAAGTTTAGGAGACCAAAGATTAGGTCCTTAATTTTTTTTTATTTTTTTAATATTTATTTCTTATAATTAGTTATAATCACTTCTGTTTTTAGATTTTAAAAAGAAAAATAAAAGAATAAAAAAATCATTCATCAATGACTTGTTTTGCAATGTTATTAACGAGAGTGATCATGTTTTTAAGCAATTCACTGTATTCTGAAGCAAGTTTTGAAGTCTCATCCATTAATTCAGGTCTTTCAAGAGAAATCTTTTCAGCAAGCTTTTTATCTTCGGTGTAATAAGCTTTCATAACAGAAGTAAATGATTTTTCAATCTTTTCATAAATACCTGTAGCAACAGCTGCTTTTTTATCTTTCTTAAAAATAGTTGCAAAATTCTTAGCATAATCCGCAAAATTTTCCAAATTCACAACCAAAGCCCAATAAGACAATACTTTATTGCTTTTGATGTTGAAAAAATCAGCTATCTGCTTATGATTCAAAGAACTTTTTAATAAACGCATAAGCAAAAAATAACTTCTATTAACTTCACAATCTCTAAGAATAACACTATCTGCTAATTCAGGATTTTCAATAGCCGCTTTACCATCCTGAAGCATACTTCTTACAATCATATCCATTCTTCTGACTGTTTTTTCAATTGATATCTCTTTAAGATTAAGCAAATCTTTAGCAATAATTTGTTTAGCAGTTTGTTCTGAAATTTCTAAAGCAACAAAATCATGAAGCATATTTCTTATATCTTTAACTTTAGAAGTTAAAGAATTCCCAATCAAAGTAATTGTTCCAAAATTATTGATGTATGCAGAAGTTATTTCTCTTTGAATTGTACTAAGTTCTTTATTATCAATAATTATTGTTGTTTCTTTAGTTTCAATAGGGGTTTCTGGTTTTGATTCAGGAGTTATCATAAGCTCTTTTTCAGAATTTTCATTAAGATAAACAATATCTCCTTTTTTAAGATTATTTTTTTCAATCCAGTTTTTTGGAAGAGATACTGTATGACTTGATTGACCTGCTTTAACTAAACGTCTAATTAACATCATTTCACCTCTTTGAACGTATTTTATAGTTAGTAATACGTCAAATATATATAAATATTTTGCTGAAAGATATATATTATTATGTGCAAACGTAAAACACACACCAACACTGGCGAGCAAAACACAGCTCGCCTTTATAATACCCTCAATAACCCCCTTGGCACGATTCTGAACTGTTTCTATCGTGCCAACTCATAATTACTTTACTTTAACTATGATGACCGTAATCCAAAAATTCAAAAAATATGTTGAAAACATAAAGTCAAAAGATAAAATTGCATTAATTCATGATACTGATCCTGATGGTATTTGCAGTGCAGTAATAACTGCTAAAGCAATAGAAAAGATAAAAAACAAAAAAATAAGTTTAAGAACAACATTAACAGATAAAAATTTATCAATAGAACTTAGACGAGAATTAAATAAAAAAGGAATAACAAAATTAATTGTATTAGATATAAGTTTAGAACAACAAATAAAAGAAATAGAAAAATTAAGCAAAAAAATAGATATTTTGATAATAGATCATCATAAAATATATTCTAAAAAGAAATTAAAAAATTTGTTGATAATCAAACCACAATTAATTTCAAAAATTAAACCACATGAATACTGCACAGCAAAATTAGTGTATGATTTATTTTCTGAAATAGATGAGATTAAAGAATTAGACTGGCTGGCAGGAACAGCAAGTATAGCTGATATTGCACACAAACCATGGATAGACTGGCTGAAAAAAGTTTTGAAAAAATATCATTTTAGTATGAGAAAAGACCTGTTTAAGACAAAATTAGGAAAAATAGCATCAATGATAAGCAGTGCAGAAGTATTAAACTCAAAAAATATAAAAAAATGCTATGAAACTTTGTACAATGCGAGAAAACCAAAACAAGTAAAGACTAAAGAGCTTAAAAATTTCAAGAAAATAGTAGATAAAGAACTGAAAAGACTAATTAAACTTTTTAAGAAAGTAAAATCATATGGAAATTTATATATTTTTGATGTTGATTCAAAAATACCTGCAATAAAATCACCTTTATCAACAATATTAGGATTGAAATACCCTCACAGAACAATAATGATTATCAGCAAACAAAAGCCAAACGTTAGAATTAGTGGAAGGAGGGGGGATAAGAAAATAGCAGTGAATAGCCTTCTTGAGATTGCAGTAAGGGGTCTTCCAGAATCAAATGCTGGAGGACATGTGCCTTCTGCAGGAGCAAAATTACTTTTAAAAGATTATCCTCTGTTTAAAGCGAGATTGATAGAAGAACATGATAAACTTAATCTTGCATAAGTTCTCGACAATATTTTATAGTTTCAAGTTGTTTGGAGGGATGAGCCCCTTCAGTATCCATGGGCTGTTCTGTTCTTTTTTTAATCCATTCAGGATCTTCCATGTTATAAGGATCAATAATTTCACCTTCTTGAGTTATCTTTAACTGAGCATAAATCTCCTGAGTATCTGAAGGAAGAGCTCTTACTTCAATATCTAAAATTCCGTCAATATTATTACAAATAATATTATACTTTTCTGTTTGTTCATCTTCTTTTTTTAATATTGTTTCAATTTTTTTCTGAATAGGAGAAAGATTTACCATATAAAGATAAATAGTTCTATAATTATAAAAAGTTATGTTTTCTGGAAAAGGTAGTAAAATCAAGCTATTAGAGAAAAGAAATCTATAAAAACAACAACTGATTAACTGAAATTAATGAAAGAATTTTTTCAAAGCCAAGAATGGGAAAAAACACTAAGTTTTCTTGAAGAAACAGCAGAAAATATCACTCTTTATGACATAAAAGGAAATTTGCTTTTTGGACAAACAAATCATAATTTCAAATATGTCGATAAACCAGATACAGAGGAAGGATTTTTGTTTATACCAAATAAACTAACTGGAAAAGAAATAATTCTGATATGTAAACCTAAAATGTCAATAGACAAATCATTAAAACTAATACAAAAAGGACTTGAACTTCTAAAATCAGTCTCAGAAAAAAAAGAAGAACAAGACAATCTGTTATTATTATATGAATACTCACAATCAATAAAATTTGCAAAAAATTTTGATGTTTTAATAAAAGAAACAATGGAATTCATAGTTCATAAATTAAACTTAGTTAACTGCACAATAAAAATACAAGAACAAAAATTTAGATATATAACAAATAATCCAAAAACATATGATGAAACAGAAAGAAGAATAGAAAAACAAGTGATGAATACAAA
>CAZNAM010000019.1:0-13524 GCA_964571335.1 uncultured Methanosarcinales archaeon
CAACTACAAATTTTTCTCCAGTATGTATTTTCATTCTATTTCTCAAACTTTGAGGAATAACTACTTGTCCTCTTGAACTTACACTTGTTATTTCAACATTTTCCATTTCAACCTCCCAATAAGTTTATCTTATCAGTAAGATTATCTTATTTATAAATCTTTTGTTTGATATTTGCTTTTTTAGCCATTGAAAAAAATATAATATTCTAATAACCAAAACTAACAAAAACATTAACACAACATTTTTAAAGGTTAGTTTTAAATAATCTGAACAATATAATCAATAAAACTCAAAAAAAAAGGTGATATTATATGAGAAAAATAATTGTTTTATTTCTAATCCTTATTTTCACAGTTAGTGTTTTTGCAATAACAGCACAAGCACAAACAAACTTAAATCAATACAAAGCAGATTATGCAATCATCTGCAGAAATAATTATTATCAAGAAAAATTATGCACACAAGATTTAGAAACTTGCAGAAATGAAAACGCTGACTGCAGGATTGTATATGAACAACCAAAGGATTATTCTGAAACAAAAGAATCAGGAATAACTGCTGCAGTTACAATTGTAGGAAATGTTGAAGATTATGAAAACATATGTTGCATAACAGACATAAAAGCCTATGATACAACAAGAAAAAGATGTGCTGAATTAAGTGGAAAAGTTCTTCCAAGACAACAATGTCTTAATCTGATTTGTTGTAATAATAAAGGAAGATTCAGTAAAATAAACATAATGAAATGCATGAGTGAAGGAGGAAAAGAAACAACAAATGAAAAGTGTGATATACTTAATGATTTAACACAACAATCAACAAGAGAAATAGTCTGTTGCAGAACAAGAACACAAACATTCTACACAACAAAAGCAATCTGCAGGAATTTGGGATCAACAATAATGCTGCCTCTTGAAACTTGTGGAAAAGAAACCTGTTGCGGAATTGGTAAAAGCTATGAAAAGATGAATTATATTGACTGTATGAATAAAGCAGGAAGAGAAGTTTCCATTAATCTATGCGGATTAAAACCTGCAGAAGAATTACCTTTATCTATTTTTTCAAAACAAACACAAGAAACAGTCTGTTGTGTTAATTCAGGACAAGCATTCTATACAACAAAAGACATCTGTACAGAAAAAAAAGGAAAATCACTTCAGAAAAACAAATGTCAAGAAACAATCTGCTGTAACATTCAAGGAAAAACAAAAAAAATGAACTTCATGGAATGTATATCAAAAAATGGATTAGAAAAAGAACAATCAAATTGTGAACTGATAATACAAACACCAGGAACATTAAGCAGCACTTTTAAATAATTTTTTTTTATTTTCTTCTTCTAAAAATTGCTGAAATCAATAATAAAGTAAGAATCAGACCCCCAAGAATTTTGGTAATAGAAATATCACTTCCTTCTTCTTCAACAAAATTTGTGAAATTAAAAGAAAGATCAGATGAAACAGTCTGTTTTTGAGTTACTTCTTCTGCAAAAACAACTGTAGAGCACAATAAAATAAAAAACAAAGCTATTAATCTCATAAATAATAAATAATAAATCAAAGTTTTAAAACTTTTCTAAATCCTAACTTAATATTGTTAACAAAAAAATCAATAAGGTTTTTAAAGAGAAAAACATTTATCCTGTTCAAAAGGAGGTTTTTTCAATGGAAACTAATAAGACAATGCTCCATGGAATGTGGGCAATGATTGCGATAGTAGGAATTACTTTGTTCAGCATGTTTTTAATAGGTTCATTTACACCACAAGGAGCTTTTTTTGCTTCAAACGCAGGATATGAAACAACAAACCCAGTAGCAATATGTTACTTAAATGATTGTGAATATATAGGACACATATTACCTCAACCAAATTTTGGACCTGGAAGAGTTGACTGCAATTGCAATGGAGAAATCAAAACATTTCAATTGATTGAAACTGCAGAAGATATTTATTATTACAATTATTAAAATGGAAGAAAGAAAAACCATACTAACTGCAATATTTGCTGTTTTAATCTTAACTGCAATATTTGGAGGAGTGATACTTGCATTAAAAAATATGACTCCAACAGGACTATACACTGCTTCAACAGCATTTATTAATTATGAACCAGTAGAAATGTGTGAACTTAATGGATGTGAATATATTGCTTCAACTGTTTCTATGCCAACAGTATTAAGCACACAACAACCAACAGTAGATTGTTATTGCAATGGATACATAAGAACATTTATGCTAAGACAACCAAACAGAGGAATTTACAATCCAGATTATTATCCTTAATTTTTTATTTTCTTTTTCTAAAAATTGCCAATCATAACTGTAAGAATCAAACAACCCATAGCATGAGCTCTTGAACAACCAGTTAATTGAGGAATCAAACCAATTGCTGTTGAAACAATAAAAATCATAAAACCATACCAACCACAAAGAACAAAAATAATAAGAATAATAAATAAAATAATTAATTTGCACAACAAAGAATAATTAATCTTGCTAACAATTCTTGAAAAAAATTTAACTAAAAGAAGAGCAGAAATTGCGGCAAGACCAGAAGCAAACAACAAAGCACCAGAAAACAAGATAAGCTTAATTGGAGTAAAAGCACCAAGACTTTTCAAAACAACAACAGCACCATTTCTTGCCCTATCAACAGCAAACCAAGCAGCAAAACCCATAACAACATCAACAGTACTCATGCTTCCAACAAGAATCAAATATTGCTCTGCCTTGATTGAAGAAAAAAAAGCACTAGAAATTGCAGCACCTTGTGAAGGACCTAAACCAGGAAATAAAATAATAGTAGAACAAGCAAAAACACTTGCAGAGATTATTTTAAAAATATTCTTAGTTTTAATATTTTTCCCAGCTTTTTTCTGCTCAGGAATCTTAGAACTTTTAGAACTAAGCAATAAACCAGAAGCACCAAACATACCAGAAAGCAAAGGAAATAAAGAATTTTTGATGTTTGCGTCAAAAACAATCATGCCAAGAAAACCTGCTAAGAAAAAAACAACAAAAGCCCAAAACTTTTTCTTAAGAGAAGTTTCTTTCAAAATTAAAAAAGCAACAATAGCTAACAAAATCCAAAAAAGAACAGGCTTGAAAAAACTAGTTCCAAGAGGCAAGAGAAAACTAACCAAAGGGAGAAGAAGCAATGCAAGAATTAATCCTGAAATACTGCCAATAATCGTTAAAAGAACAGCTCTTGAGCCTAAACCTTGATGTAAAAGCTTGTGACCTGGAAGAACAGACATTACAACAGCAGGATCAGGAGCGCCAAGAAAAATACTTGGCAAAGTATCTAAAATAGAATGAGTTACTGCCATAGAAACAATTATACAAGAAACAAAAATAGGATCAAAAGGAAGAGCAACAAGAAGAACAGCAACAAGATTAACATGAATTCCAGGAATTAAACCAGTGAAAGTTCCTAAAAGAATACCTGATAAAATTCCAAATATAATTGTAAGGAACATTTTAATCCATTTTATCAATAATAAATTCTAACTTCCCCTCATATTCTTGAAGATGTCCTTCAACAACAATAAAAGAATTTTTTGAAAGATTTACTATATCAAAAGAAACAAGAGTTAAAGGCTCGGAAAGTTTTAAGTCAATAAAAGTAACTTTGCTGGTGTTTTGAGTTTGTTCTACAAAACCAGAAATTTTTATTGTTGTCTTTTCATCAGGAGACAGGAAAGCACTGCCGAGAACTAGTAAAGGGAGGCCTATGAGAACAACCAAAATGGCTAGTGCTAAAACCTGTTTCTCCATGTTCTGTTAATAGGAATTGGATTTAAAGAAGTTTGATGATTGAAATGTGGAGATGTTTCATATACTTTGAAAAGTTTATTAAATTTTTAAGAAAAACTTTAGGTGCCTTGCTTAGGCACTGATTTATATTTTATTTAACTGCAATATTTTTTGATTCAAAAGATTGATTAATTCTGGCTGATTATATTGATAAATATCATCAATATTAAAAGAAATAATCCTTTTCTGCAAATACTCTTTAGGAAATCTTTTAGATATTTCAGTTCTTTGAATATCTTCCATGACAACAACAAGATCTGCCCAGACAAGCTGTTCTTTAGTTAACGGAGTTTCATTGTATAATCCTGCAGACTTTGTTTCAAACTCATCTTTAAACAATTCTTCAGCAGTCTTGCTTCTGTCCTGATTTTGATTGCAAACAAAAAGCACTTTCATAATTAATTTAAGACAGCTTTAAGTTTAATAAATTTGTTGTTGCAGGGTTTTGATAACATATTCTTGAAAACAGATGTTTCACTGGACAAGTCATTCCATAACACTTTTAAACCAAGTACTAAATATATATTTATGGCTATAAAAAAGAGGCTTTTGAGTCCTAGCTCAATAAAATGCTATAAACAATGCCCAAGAAAATTTTACTATAATTATATACTAGGAATATCTGCACCTCCAAATGTACATCAAGTCAGAGGAAACATAGCACACAGTGTTCTGGAAAATTTCTTTGATAAAAAAATGGAGCATATTGAATTTAAAACATCAGAAGAGCAATTAAAAGTATTGATTCAAGAGCTTCTTATTCAAGAATGGGCAAATTACAAAGAAAGATTAGAATTAGTCAAACTAACAAAAGAAAAAGAAATATTTTATTTTGAAGAAACACTGATGATGTTATTCAACTGGACAGAACAATTTCTTGAAAAAATAAATAATCTAACAGGCACATTTACTGAAAGATTCAAAACATTAATACCTATAAGAGAACAAGAATATAGTTCAGAAAGATTAGGTGTAAGAGGGTTCATAGATGCAATAGAAGACAGAGAAGGAGATATTTACATAATGGATTACAAGACAAGCAGCAGATATGACTTAAATGAACATTTATTACAATTAGGAATTTACAGTCTTCTTTATTTTGAAAAACATGGAAAACTACCAAAGAAAGCAGGAGTATATTTCTTAAAAGACAAAGAAAAATCAGTCAAAGTAGATATAAAATTATTAGAACAGGCAAAAAAAGAGATTGCCTTTGTTGATTCAAAAATCAAAAGCAAAGATATCAAAGAATATCCAAAAAAAATTACAGGATTATGCAAGTGGAGTACAGGAAAATGCGAATTTTATGATATGTGCAAGCCACATGAATGAAATCTTTTTAAATAAAGAGTTCTAATCAATAAATATGAATGCAGTAAAAGAGGTTGTAGCTGTTTTTGAAAAGATAGGCTTGACAACAGTAATCATACCATTTGCATTGACATTTGTAATATTATTTGCTGTTCTTCAAAAAACAAAAGTCTTAGGGAAAGAATTAAATGGAGATCCAAAAACAAGGATAAATGCGGTAGTAGCATTAGTATTTGGTTTTCTTGTAATTGCTTATGCAGATACTGTAAATGTTGTTAATAGAATAGCACAATATGGAACAGTTCTTATAATTGTAGGATTCATTGTGTTAGTTGTTTTTTCATTTTCAGGATTTCATAATGTTAGAAAAAGTAAAATATGGAAAATAATAGGAGCATTCATATTTGGAATATTTGTACTTTATGTTCTTGGAGTGTTTGAATATCTTGACTGGAACAAAGTGCAGATAAACATAATAGTTCCTTTTGTTGCAATAATCGCTTTTATTATCACTATGTACATCATATTAAAACCTGTAAAACAAGAAAGTGGAACAAAAAAGAGAACAACAGAATCAGCTGGATTGGAAGAAGGAGAAAGAATAACACCACAAGGTCCAAGACCTTTATGAAACTTTTTTGAAACTGAAAGTTCTGTAGTTATCAATAAAAACTTTTTTTCCTTCATCAGTTTCTTCGCTTTTTAATTTAGTTATTGTGAATTTCTTAGGAGAAGGTCTTAAGAAATCTTCACTTATCTGTCCACTATGAATATGACCGCACAAATTAATATCAGGTATTTTTTCCTGCAATATTTTTGTAACACCTAAAGAGGATTGTCCAACTTCTTTTTCTTTAATCTTTAAACTTCCATCTTCATTTTTAACAAATTCCTTAGTTTTTTCATCAATTTCATAAATCACTGTATTTTTGTTATCGGCAGGATTATGAGTACAAAGAATATTAAAATCCTGATCTTTAAGACGGTTGTAAACATTAGATTTTTCAGGAATTTTTTGTTGTATCATTTGCTGAAAAACCTGTTGTTCAAGTTCATTAACCATTTCATTATATTGTTCTTCAGAATTTTGTTTAATTTGTTCAAGAAATTCTTTATTCTGTTCTAATTGTTCATCTACTTTAGATTTTAATTCTTCCTGATTTTCAACCACAAATTTCTGAATGACTTCTTTATTCATAGTATCAAGTTCTATATCTTCATAAAGTTTTTTCAGGTAAAGGTTACCTATTTTAGGAAAGAAAATTCCATCATCATCACCTTCTGTAAAATTAGGAGTTCCTGCAAACTTAAAATCACCAATCTTAACAGGCTCTTTACGATTATCTAATCTTATAAATTTATCATCATATTCGCAAAGCTTGTTTAATTTATCAGGACCATGATTTCCACCAACATATAAAATTTTACCAGAATAGTCAGCATATGCTTCAACAAGTTTTTTTGTCAGAAAATCATAATATTGATCTAAATCTTTTTCAGTTTTTTCAATCTCATGCTTATAAACTTCAGAAGCTTCGTCCATAACAGCCATATTTTTTTGCAAAGCATCTTTTATCTTTTTTTTATCTGCCTTCTCATAAATATCAATAATATATTGAAGCTGTATCTGCTCATCTAATTCTTTAGACTCTTCTGCCTTTTTCTTAAGACTTTCAATACCTCTCTGTGCAACAAGCATGCCAATATAAGAAAGCTCTTTATCTTCTTCAGAAAGAACAGAATCAACATAATCTTCCATTAATTCTTCAGCCCCTTCTGTCAAATAATCAACAATATCATCTTCATCTATAGGATCACCAGTATTTACAATTAATTTTATATTATTTTTTTCTGCTGTATCAGCTATAGTCTTATGTTTAGAAAAATAAAAATTATTATTCTTGTCTTTTTTTAATACATCATGATTATCAGAGGTTACCATAATCTCTAATTCATTCTTATCACAATTCCCAAAATAATTTTTGTTTAATGATACCATGTTACACCCTTTTGAATATAGACTATAAAACAAACTTAGTTTATAAATCTTTCGATTATTTTATTACTTTAAAGTGACACAAATAATACTTTAAAATATAGCTTAAATAAGCCATAAAGAAAAAGATTTAAAAGGCAAAAAAACAAAAACAAAAAGATGAAGTACAAAACAACAGAAGAACTCAAAATATCAAAAAAAATATCAGAACAAGTTCTTGGACAAGATGAAGCAGTTGAAATAATCAAAAAAGCAGCAAAACAAAGAAGACATGTATTACTAATAGGAGAACCAGGAACAGGAAAAAGTATGTTAGGATTAGGATTAGCAGAACTGCTTTCAAAAGAAACATTACAAGATATTTTAGCATATCAAAATCCAAATGATGAAAATCAACCAATAATAAAAACAGTGCCAGCAGGACAAGGAAGAGACTTAATAGCAAGATTAAAAATACAAAACACAGGATTTTTCAAAAAACAAAACATTATCATATTCATACTGCTTATTTTTTCAATGTTTGCACCCTGGTGGGCAAGAGACCACTATCAAAGCGACATAATGTTCACAGCATTTTTCTTAGGAGGATTATTCTTTTTAGCAGCAGTAGTTATGATGATGAGCTTAGGAAAAAGAGCAATGATGTTAGGAGATAAACCAAACACACCAAAAGTAATAGTAGATAATTTTGGAAAAAAACAAGCACCATTCTGGGATGCAACAGGAGCACATGCAGGAGCATTATTAGGAGATGTACTACATGATCCATTACAATCAGGAGGATTAGGAACACCTGCACATGAAAGAGTAATATCAGGATTAATACATAAAGCAAATTTAGGAGTATTATTCATAGATGAAATAGCAACATTAACACCAAAGACTCAACAAGAACTATTAACAGCAGTTCAAGAAGGAAAATACAGCATAACAGGACAAAGCGAAAGAAGTGCAGGAGCAATGGTAAGAACAGAACCTGTGCCATGTAATTTTATACTTGTAGCAGCAGGAAACATGGAAACAATACAACACATGCACCCAGCACTAAGAAGCAGAATAAGAGGATACGGATATGAAATATATATTAATGACACAATGAAAGATACACCTGAAAATAGAGAAAAAATAATAATGTTTATTGCACAAGAAGTTCAAAAAGACAAAAAAATCCCGCATTTTTCAAAAGAAGCAGTAGAAAAGATAATTGAAGAAGCAAGAAAAATGGCAAACAGAAAAGATCATTTAACCTTAAGATTAAGAGAATTAGGGGGAATGGTAAGAGCTGCAGGAGATGTAGCAAAAGAAGAAAATTCAAAATATGTACAAAAAGAACACATATCAAAAGCAAAAAAAATAGCAAGAACACTTGAAAAACAAATAGCAGACAAATTCATAGAAAGAAAGAAAGAATATGAAGTCATAATGACCACAGGAAAAGAAATAGGAAGAGTAAATGGTTTAGCTGTTATTGGAGGAGGAGCACAATATGCAGGAATATTACTGCCAATAGAAAGTGAAGTTACACCTGGAGGAAAAGAAAAAGAAATAGTAGCAACAGGAAAATTAGGAACAATAGCAAAAGAAGCAATAAAAAATGTCTCAGCAATAATCAAAAAATCATTTGGAAAAGACATAAAAAAATATGATATTTATGTACAATTCTTACAAACCTATGAAGGAGTTGAAGGAGACAGTGCAAGCATAGCAGTAGCAACAAGCATAATCTCAGCAATAACCAAAGCTCCAGTAAGACAAGATACAGCAATGACAGGAAGTTTATCAGTAAGAGGAGGAGTATTACCTATAGGAGGAGTAAATGCAAAAGTAGAAGCTGCTATAAATGCAGGAATAAAAAGAGTAATAGTGCCAGAATCAAACATGAAAGATATAATATTAGACAAAAAACAACTTTCAAAAATTAAAATAATACCAGTCAATACAATAAAAGAAGTTATCAAAGAAGCAATAGATATTAAAGGCAAAAAGCTAACTTTGTAAATAAATATGTAATTTTTAAAAAAAATATTAAGAATGATAACTTGCAAAATTCTCAATGAAATCATCTGTTAAAATTCTCAATGAAATCATCTGTTAATAAGGGAAACTCTCTTTTTTTATACTCTTTTTTTAAATCACCCACAACTTCACTTAAATTAGGGTTTAATGGCAATACATTTTTTGAGGACTTTGAAAAATAATCATCAGAGTTACATAAAGTTCCAGCGTAAGCTTCCAAATAACGATTTTTTTTCTGTTCCTCATTCATATAAAACGCTTTTGAAAAAGTCTCCTGAGAAGATATTACTAGCTTTTCCATTTTAATTATAAAATCCCTATCTTCTTTAAGTACTCCTTTTACAAATTCTTTAGTTTTTTTTGTACAAGTTATAAGGTAGTTTGCCCAAGCAGGTATCACAGCAATCATTCCTGCAACAACAGCTTCCTCATATTTTCCTTCACAAAGTTGTTTAATACAATAAAGACCACAACCTACTGCAGTAAAATTTAGAAGTTTTTGTCCATAATTTACAAAAAAACCTTTAACCTTATCTCCTATCCATAATTCAAAAGAAATTAATCTTTTTTATAAATCTTTTGTTTGTTTTTCACTTGAAAGTGCTAAATCATTTCTTTTATTTTTTGTTTTTTCGCTCAAGTTAATTAACTAACATAAAAAAATTTTTATGCTTTTCTAGTAACAAACAAATATTATATATGAATAAAGCATAAACCTATTTCTATGATTGAAATACAAGAACAAAAAGAGTGCCCTTATTGCGGATCAGGTAATGTAGTATATAACCTAAGAGGGCAATTAATATGCAGAGACTGTGGATTAATCTTTGAACCACTAGCAAAACTGCCAAAGAAAAAAACAACAAAGAAAGCTACTAAGAAAAAAGTAGTTAAAAAAGCTGTGAAGAAAAAACCAACAAAAAAGAAACCTGTAAAGAAGAAAACAGCAAAGAAGAAGAAAGTGACTAAAAAGAAGACTGCGAAGAAAAAGAAAGTTGTAAAAAAGAAGAAGAAAACAGCTAAGAAAACAACAAAGAAGAAAGTTAAAAAGACTACAAAGAAAAAGAAAGTTGTAAAAAAGAAGAAGAAAACAGCTAAGAAAACTACAAAAAAGAAAACCGCAAAAAGAAGAAGGTAAAAAAAAATAAAAATATTTTTTTATTTTAATAGATATTTCTCTCACAAAAATTTCAGTTCCAATGAACAATTACTTCATCAGTTCTTTGATAAGGCAAAATATCTAAAGAATTAAGATTATCTTTCTTACCTGCCTTGAATTCAAGAACACCTTGCCAGGCAATCATCAAACCCTGATCACCAGCAAACTCTAAAGGAACTGCCTTGAAAGATGCATTTCTTTCTTTACACATTATAGCAAGCATTTTACATAAGCGCTTGTTAGCAGCAACACCACCTATGAGAAGGAGTTCTTTCTTGTTTGTATGAGCCATAGCCCTCTCTGTAACTTCTGTAACCATAGCAAATAAAGTTTCCTGCAAACTAAAGCAGACATCTTCAATTTTTTCACCTTGCTTAACTAATCTTGTAGCTTTTGTGATGATTCCAGCAAAAGAAGTATCCATTCCCTTGACAACATAAGGAAGCTCTATGTATTTTCCTTTTTTAGCAAGTTTCTCAATCTTAGGACCTCCTGGAAAACCTAAACCTGATTCTCTTGCAAACTTATCCAGAGCATTGCCCAAACCCACATCTAAAGTTTCTCCAAAAATCCTGAACTTATTACCTGAAAAAGCAATAACCTGAGTATTAACACCACTAACATACAAATAAACAGGATTATTTGTTTTACATATAAGATCTCCAATGGTTAAATGAGCAATACAATGATTAACACCAATCAAAGGAATATTATATTTTTCAGCTAATTGCTTAGCAAAATTCATTCCAACCAATAAACAAGGAGCCAACCCAGGACCCTGAGAAAAAGAAATAATATCAATATCTTCACTCTTTATTTTTGCTTTTTTTAAAGCATTCTTGAGAATGGTTTCTTTGATTTTTTTATGGTGTTCAGCAACATCAGAAGGAATCATACCACCTTTTTGTGTTGTAAACAAAGAGCTCTCATTAGCAAGAATCTTACCTTCAAAAGAGATAATTCCAATTCCAAAAGTATGAGCGGTACTCTCAATACCTAAAGCTAATTTCATAATAAAGAAAAGAAGTAAAGAGTTTAAAAAGATTGTTTTTGATTTATTCGTTTATTTTATCTAAGCTTTCAAAAATTTTTTCATCTTTCATAATATTCTCAATATCATTCTGAAGCAAAAGAGAAAGCTGTTTAAATTTTAAGAAATTCTGTTCAAATAAGTTAAGTCTTGCCTTAGCTCTTGCAAAATGAGCTTTTACAGTTTCATCTTTATTTTTATCTACCATATTATTTAGCCTCTGCCTCTTCAAGTTTTAAATCTTCAACTATTGTTTTTTTAGCATCTTCAAAAATATTAATTATAACTCCTAATTCTTTCTTAAGATATTCAACTGTTTTAAGTTCATTACTTAAATGAATTAATAAATCATTTTTATGTTTTTCTAAATTTGATTTTGCTTTTTGTACATTATTTACTTTTGCCATCATAAAGCCCCCTTAAATAATCTAGATTTTTTCATTCTATTTTTCAAAGTTTCCATGGCAGTCATCGATAATCTAAATTCTTTAATTTTCTCAAATATTCTTCTAAATCTAGCTAAATTATGACTCTCTACACTAAAATTTTCCTTTGAAGTTTCAGCTAATTCATTTTTCAAAGAATCCAAAATTCTTTCTTCAGATTCCAAAGCACCATATAATTTGTAAAGTAATTCAAGCTCTTCATTGCATAAAGCAACCCATCCTGCTTCTTTAGCTTGTGAAATTTCAAGACTTTTTCTTACTTGACCTTTTGCTTTTTCAAGATTTTTTTCTTGTCTTGATTCAGGAATTTCTGTTTTAGATTGGGATCTCTTTTTAAAAAGAATAAAAAGCACAAAAGCTAATGTAACAACTATTGCAAACCATAATGAATTGTTAGTAATCCAGGCTAAACCTGATCCTCCTACACCCAAAGTATCAATAGAATCCTGATAAATTGTGTTACCTATAAAATACATTAACCAGATTAGACCAATTACAAAAACAGGTCCTCTTAGTTTTTTTAATGATGTTGTTATAATAATCAAACCAGTTAACGCACCAATTACTAGAACAAACCAAATCCAACCAAAGGTATCTGAAAACTGAGACCACCCAAATAAATTTTCACCAAACATAAAAAGTAAACTTAAAATTAAAATAATAATACCCATAAAGAAATTACGTCTTGAATCAATCCATTCCATTTTTAAAATATAAAACATTTTTAGTTTAAAAAGATGTGTAACCACATCAGAATTAATAATGATGATTTTGAGAGAAAAACGCCGGTGGCAGGATTTGAACCTGCACATCCTTTCGGACAAGAGGGTTCGAGCCTCCCGCACTACCAGGTTATGCGACACCGGCGTGAAAATAAAGAATTATTCAGATATTATAAATTGTTTGTTAAAATAAAACGCCCCTGCCGAGTATTCCCACCCAACTAAAGTTGGGTCAAGCCACTAAAGTGACTATTAAAAAAAGAAGAAGAAAATAAGTGAAGAATAATATTATAAAAAAACGCCCCGGCCGAGATTTGAACTCGAGTCTCCGCCTCGAGAGGGCGGCATACTTAACCGAACTATACTACCGGAGCATAGATTTCTTAGAACATTAAATGAAAAAAGAAAAGTATTTAATAATTTAACTGAATTTTCTGAAATTATGGATTGGCAAAAAATACTTAGCTCATTATTGATTGTAATATTGTTTATTCCTATGGTGTTTATGGGAGCAAATGTATTTTTTCCAGATTATGATGGTTATTATGATTCTAAACCTTGTGCTGCTGCTCCAAGAGGGGTTGATGTAACAGATGAAGAGATAACTCAATTTGAAAAAGAAAATCAAGCTTGTTGGAATGAAATGAATTCAGAAAGAGAAAAATGGGAAGAAGAACAGAGAATATATAATGGACAAAAGTATGTTTTCATAATAGTTGTTTGTTTAATTGCCTTGATAGCAAGTTTATTGATTCCTTTAAAATCTAATGTAAAATGGGGCTTTTTTGTAGGAACTGTTATAACTGCTTTTATAGGAACACTATCTTATTTAAGAACAAAATCAATAATTGGATTTGTAATATTAGTTATTCTATTCATTCTCGTAATTGTATTTATTAGCAAGCAAAAACAGAAATAATTTAAAAATAACAGCTTTTTTCTTAAAAAAATGCCGACGTGGCACAATCTGGTACTGCGCGAGACTGGAAATCTCGTTTCCTCACGGATATCCCGGTTCAAATCCGGG
>CAZNAM010000020.1:0-1632 GCA_964571335.1 uncultured Methanosarcinales archaeon
ACTAATTTCTGTATTTCCTGCATTTGAGAGCATTTATTTATTTTTCATTTATAAAGCTTGTGGGTAGAATTAGAATTAATTATTCACATAATCTGGAACTTGTGAATCTCCCCAACCAGATACTTTACCTTTATGATGTTCTTCTAAAACAAATCTTAATCTTTCAATTTCATTTGTCAGCCCATCATAAAATCTTACTGCTGATATTTTAATAGGATCAAGCCTTAACAAACCTTGCCATTTAAGAGCTACTTGATTATTTTTAGGATTTCTTATTAAATCATAATCCTGATGACTGATTCCTTGATAACCACAATTAATCACAACTTTCCCTTTAGCATTTGTTTTTAACCATTCAAATTCTTGTTCTGTAACATTTTCAAGAGTTAATGGGCGTAATGTTCTTTCTATTTCTTCAGATTTAACATCATATCTATTTTCAAATATTATTTTGTCTCCTCTAATTTGCGGATAATCTGTCATAAATTAAGATTATCTTCTAAATTATATAAAATTATTGTTTAAATTCAATCGAAACATTTAAATAAAAGTAAGATTATCTTACTAATATGGAAATAACAACTTTAAGCACAAAAGGTCAAATTGTAATACCTGAAAGATTAAGAAGAGACTACAAGACAGGTTCTTCTTTTGTAGTTTCAAAAATTAATGAAATGCTAGTTTT
The DNA here is from genome assembly GCA_964571335.1 of uncultured Methanosarcinales archaeon. Taxonomy (GTDB): domain Archaea; phylum Nanobdellota; class Nanobdellia; order Woesearchaeales; family ARS49; genus JAFCDQ01. The sequence continues at coordinate 686 of CAZNAM010000020.1, forward strand.
AAAACCAATTCATGGTTTGACTGAAGCAGAAAAAAAAGAGTTAAAAGAATTAGAAACTATCTGGAAAGAGATAGATTCCGGAAAAGCAGATAAATATTCTGAAAAAGAATTCTTTCAAGCCATGAAACAATGGTAACTATAATTCCTTCATCTAATTTCAAAAAAACAGTTAAACATTTAGATTTTAAACAAAGAGAGAAAATAGAAAAGATAATTAAAAAAATATTAGATAATCCAGATATAGGAAAACCATTAAAATATAGCAGAGGAGAAAGATCATTAAGAATTAAACCATTCAGAATAGTTTATTCTTTCAGAAAAGACATAGAAACTCTTTATCTTTTAAAATTTGAACACAGAGATTCTGTCTATGAAAATTAAAATTCAACCAAACATTTAAATATCTATTTTTTCAATCATATTTAAAAAAGGGTGATTATCATGAAACATCAGGAAAAAGAAGATTATGAATTGCTTCCTCATAAGGAAATTGTTGAATTAAAAGAAGAGCTTAAGAGATTAAAAGAATTTGATTTAACTCCAACTAAGAAGATGGAGGTTTCTATCTTAGATCTTAACAAAAAGCTTGATAGATTAATTGAGATTTTTGATCATGCTTCTCATGAACTTAGAACAGAAGAAGGTGGTTTAGGTTTTAGGGAAAAGCTACGTCCAGTTATGGAAAAGATGAACAGGATTCTTGAACAGAATGCAGAGATTGCTTCAGGAATTCTTGCTGTTGCAGATATGTTAAAAGGAAATACTCCTGAAATGCATAGACCTTCAACAATGCCAAGACCTCCTTTACCTCCTCCTGCTGGTGGAAATATAATGCCTCCACCTAGACCTAGTAATTTACCTCCTCAACATCAATTCCCTCAGAGAATGCCTCCTAGACCAGGAGTTAATGTAAGACTTCCTCAGCACGACAAAAAAAGAAATTTTGG
>CAZNAM010000020.1:1732-11300 GCA_964571335.1 uncultured Methanosarcinales archaeon
AGAAAATGTTATTCAAAATCTTGAAATGCAGTTTTTAAGGATCAAAAGATTGCTTTTACAAGCTAAAAGTGATGGTGCTGATGCTAATAAATTATATTTATTAGTTTCTAAAGCTGAAGAAATAAAAAAAAGAATAAATAAATTTAAAATTTAGATATCTTTTGCCATTACAGTCCTTCTGCTGTTTGCTTCTGCTCTTTTACAGGCTTTTTTTACCAGTTCTTGAACTTGTTTGTCTAATTCTTCGGCAAAATCACTTGAAACATTTAGGTCTCCAGCGTATTCCTTTATCTTCGCTTTTACTACTATAGACATTACTTCCACCTCCTTGTATTACATATAGAAATCAATCTTTCTTTTTAAAGTTTTGTGATTATTTATGCAAGAACCAAAATTTTAATATATCTCCTTTTTTTTCATCTAATCTTACAAATCCAAACCTTTCAAACTGAATTATATCTCCTTGTTTTAATTTTGACAATCCTTCTTCTCCAATTCCTGTTTTTATGGTTTTATCTGGCATCAATACTTCAACTGCCATTCTATCACAATTACTTGGTAGCCAGTGTATTATTCTTGTTCCATCTGCTTTATATTTCTCGTACTCTTCTGAATCAAATATATATTTTCCGTTTTCTTTAACAAAGTTCACACAATCTATCAATCTGCATAAATTATTTTCCTGTATTTCTTCTTTATCTTTTTTTGTAATAAAAACAGTGCCATCAAAAGATAGTTTTCTTTTTCCTCTTTTTTCAAAATCAGGATGTAATTTTAATTTAGCTTCTTTTTTTGGTGCATCTTCTATCTTGATTTCAACAGGATCTTCTACAAAGAAATATCTGTTTGCTTTTGGTTCAATAATATCTCTGTTATGTGAATTTAATATTTTGAAAAATTCATCAATGCTTACTGTCTTATCGTTTAAGCTTAAACCAATATCTATTGCAAATTTGACAAATGCTTCTGGCTGGTATCCTCTTCTTTTTAATGCTCTTATTGTTTGTAATCTTATATCATCCCAGTCTTCATATTCTCCATAATCTATCATTTTTCTTGTTTCTGTGGTGCTTAATTTTATTCCTTCAAAATTTATCATTCCAAAATATAAGTCAACAGGAGGTTCCCATCCAAAAAATTTGCATATCTGTGCTTGTTTTTTTGCATTGTCCATGTGATCTTTTCCTCTGATTGTATGGGTTACACCTAAATCATGGTCATCGCAAGCAACTGCGAAGTTCATTAAAGGCCAGACCCTATACTCCCCTCCTTGCTTTGGATGTTTTGTTTCATTTATCCTAAATGCAGACCAGTCTCTTAATGCAGGGTTTGGATCTTCAATGTTTGTTTTTATTCTTAGCACACATTCTCCTTGTTTAAAGTCAAGAAACATTCTGTCCCATAATTTTTGCTGTTCTTTTGCAGATAAATTTCTGCAGGGACATGGTTTTTTTGCAGTAATTAGTTTTCTAAATTTCTCTGGGTCGCAAGTACACACATAAGCTTTTCCTTGCTGAACTAATTTTTCTGCATAATCATAATAATCTTTTAGTCTGTCACTTTGACAAACTACTTTTGATACATTATTTTCTGTCAGCCAGTTTGCATCTTCAGGTATCATTTCATATGCTTTTGAATAAATATTTTCAGGATTAGTATCATCTATTCTTAATATTAATTTTCCATCATATTTTCTAGCATATTCTGAGTTTATTGAAAGAACAAAAGCATGTCCTATGTGTAATGGTCCTGATGGACTTGGTGCCATTCTTAAAACAACTTTTCCTTGTTCTGCATCTTTTAGTTCTTTTAATGTTTTTATTTCAATTATTTTTTTTTCTTCTAAAAGTTCTGGTGCCATTTTTTCTAATCTTTCTATTTGTTGATTTAATGGCATTCCATTGACTTCAGAAATAGTTTCTTGTATTATTGGATTGTATTCTTTTAATTTTGGTTTTATTTCAGGTATTTCATTGATTAATTTACCTATTACTGCTCCTGGATTTGCTTTTCCTTCATGTTTTCTTGCATTGTCTAATGCCCATTTCAGGATTGTGTTTTTTATGCTTGTTTTGTTCATAAATATAAAAAAAAGAAGAAGAGTTTAAATTATTTTTGTTAATGTTTAAAACTCCTCTGCCTAGTATAAATCATTGTAGCCTTCTTTTCATTGCATGCAACAATTGTGTCATAATCTCTTTCAGAACCACCTGGTTGTATTATTGCAGTTACTCCTTCCTCTAATCCCACATCTGCTCCATCTCTAAATGGAAAAAATGCATCTGAAATCATAATTGCTCCATTTAACCCGCCACGTTTTTCTTGGGTAAAGCTGTCTAATTCCATCATCTGATCTCTGCAATCTAATTTTTCTTGTCCCTTAGAGTTATGGTGCTTTAAAACAAGTTCATCATAAGAAATTCCATATGTTTCAAAGCATTTTCTGTCTTTAAATTTTTCATAAGCTTTAGTTCGAGCAATTTTTGCAGATCCAACTCTATCTTGTTCTCCTGTTCCAATTCCTATTGTTGTTTTGTCCTTCACAAAAATTACTGAATTTGAGGTAACTCCAGACTCTACAAGCCATCCAAACAGCATATCTTCATATTCTTTATCTGTTGGTTCTCTTTCTATTGATGCCAAATTACCAGTTTTCTTTAACTTACCATTAATCATTTTCATTTCTTCAACATTTGTTGGAATCATTCCTTGTTTTATATCATCAAGAGTTTTTATTTTTGGTATATAGTTTGTCTGTAAGATTAATCCTCCATCACATAATGCTTTAAATTCAAAAAATATTTCATTTTGCCATTCTTGCAGTCTTGTCATGTTTGCTATTCTTAAAACTCTTAAATTTCTTTTCTGACTAAATATTTCCAAAACTCCCTCTTCATAATCTGGAGCTACAACAACTTCTGAATAATTTTCAACAATAGCATTTGCAGTTTCTTTATCAACAGATCTGTTTAATGCTATTGTTCCACCAAATGCGGCGATTCTATCAGCAAGATTAGCTGCTTGATATGCTTCTGAAATTGTTGTTCTTGATGCCACACCACAAGGATTATTGTGTTTCATTATGCTAACTGTAGGTTCTTCTTTAAAATATTTCATTATGTTCAATGCTCTGTCAACATCAGTCATATTAGTCATTCCAGGATGTTTACCTAATGCCTGTAATAATTCAACTGTTGTTACTAAATTTTTTCCTGGAGTGATGCATTCAACTTCTCCAAAAACAAAATTGCCGTCTATTGGATTGAACATTGCAGCAGATTGTCCTGGATTATCGCCATAACGAAGACCTTTTTCTTGTTCGTTTACAATCCATTTTACTTTTTCATATTGTATTGTCTGGTCTCCAATTTTTATTGACATAGTATCTGGAAAAATATCCCCTTCTATGGATTTATACATCTTTTTTAATTTTTTATGATCTTCGCTCATTCTTTCACATCATTATACCTATTAATTATATGATGTATAACTTTTCCTGTTGAACTTGATTGCATAGCAACTGCAACACTTACTCTAAAATCAGCTCCATTTTGTGGAGCAATTGATTCATAAACTATTTCAGCAATTTCAGTAGGTGTTTTTCCAAAAATTTCTACATCTAAAGGATTTTTTTCTTGAAAACTAGGTAAAGGATTTTTATTTTCTCCCGTGTATGTTGAAATTAATTTACCTTTTCCAGGCTCTAATTCAACTGGCCAACATTTTTTATTAAAACATCCGTCTTCTTTTACAACTAAATGCAATCCTGCAGACCTTCCTTTCAAACAACCACTGATTCTTGGAGTGAAATTAGGACTATCAGGTTCATAACATGTAACATCTATCATTCCTTGTTTTAAATCATAAATTAAATGACTTTTTGTTAAAGCATCTTCTAATATAGCTATTCCTGCATTCCGATTAGGATAATTTTTCATTAATGTATTTATTAAATTAGTTTGATAACCATTACTGACTGCAATTCCTCTTTCTTCTGGCAAAAAAATTATTGCAGGATAAATCAATAAACTTTGTATTCCTTCTGATATTTTTTTTTCATCACTTGGTTTTGTAAATATCAAATTATTTTTTTCATCAAACTCTAATGTTCTTGCTTGACTTGATTCACTTCTTCCAGTTATTCCATAAATAACTATATTGTTTTTTGTTGCATTTGTATCTTTTCCAATTATTATAAATCTTCCAGGATACTCCATTTCAGCTAATTTTTCCAGTCCTTTTTCCATTTTTCCACCTAATTTTAATTATAATATGTGCTATTTTATATGTTTTCGCAAATTAGAACTATATATTGCAATATTTATTTTGTTATCTTCCATTTCCATATAAATAAAATTCAAAAAAATTTAGTAGATTAAAAATATTTAAATGTAAAAAATACGAATAAAAAAGCGAAAACTTTATAAAAGACATAAACTCTCATTAAAAGTAATATGAGCCCAAGTGTTCCTAAGGGGACGCTTGATGAAACTTTATTTTCTAAATGATTAAGGTGTTAAAAGATGGAAATTAAATTAAAAAATACTGCCGTACTTATTGACGCTGGTTATTTTAATAAAATATTGCAACATTTTGGAAATGGAAAGTATCTGAAAATTAATCTTATTGATTTTTCAAAATATCTTTCTATTAAATCAGATCTTTGGATGAAAGAAATATATTACTATACTGCTCCGCCTTTTCAAGGGACTCCTCCAACAAAAAAAGAATCAGAATTTAAAGCAGGGTATGACAAATATACATCAAAATTAAAAAAACAAGGAGTTATAGTTAAAGAAGGAAGAGTTCAAAAAATTGACGGAAAATTTCAGCAAAAAGGGGTTGATACTTTATTAGTTATGGATTTAATGGAGCTTGCTGAAAATAAAAAATATGAAACAATCATTTTATTGGCTTGTGATACTGATTTTGTCCCGATAATTAAAAAATTAGAGAGTGAAGATAAAATCAAAATACATTTATTTTATTATACTGATCGAATTAGAAATTCTATTTTTTCAATGTCAAATGAACTTTTAAATGCTTGTAAAAATAAAACATTATTGACTAAAGATTTTTTTGTTAGAAATTTGAGAAAAAAATAATTAATTAAACAAAAATAACTCAGAATTCTTTAACAACATCTGCAATCTTTTTGCAGTTTTCTTTTGATACTGTCAGATTATATCCTTGCATTATTACTTTAACTTCATCTTCTGTTTTTGGCAAAGTATCTATTATTTTATGTAGATGTATATCTCTTAATCTTGAAACACTTAATTTTTCTAATTTTTCGTATAATTCTTTTGCTTTTTTTCCAAGTTTTGCAACTTGTTGAGTATATTCATAAGTTTTTTGTGCTCTAAAATTTAATTCTTCATCTCTTTTTTTTATTTTTTCAAGCTCTTCCTTAACTTCATTAAGGTTTATAGGCTTTTGTTCTATTATTTCGTGTTTCATAGTTTCTTGATATGGACTGGATGTAATATTAATGTTTTTATTTTGTCACCATCTTTTATGTTAACTTCATAACAATTTCCTCTTTGAGCTTTTACAATCCCTTTTTTTCCGTGAAATCTTCTGTGATATAATGCTTTTTGCACTGCTGTTTCTGCACTTAAGACCACTTTATCTCCTGTTGAGAATTTTGCTAGATATCTTGATATGCTGATTTTTCCTTTTTCTCTTTTGTTCTTTTTGAACAAATGTCTGCTTTTACTTCTTGACCCACCAGTTCTTGTTACCATAGTCAGATAAATTAAGATTTTATTTAAAAAGGTTTTGGTATGCTCACCAAAACATTTAAATAATTATTTGTGCTTCAGAATTTCAACTGATTATACGGAGAGGTGCTATATGGCGTTTTTTTCAAAAATTAAAGAAAAAATAACAGGCTCTGGTTCTAAATTTGATGAACTTGAAAGCGAAGAAGGTTTTGTTGAGCTTGACACTGATGGAGAATTTCAACAGCAAAAGTTTTTGGTTAGACCTTTCCTACTCAAAGACTTTGAAGATGTTAAACCAGTTTTAGACTCTTTAAGAGCAGGTCATACTATTGCTTTGGTTAACATTAAGCCTTTGAAGGACAGAGATTTAGTCGAATTAAAGAGAGCAATAAATAAACTTAAGAAAACAACAGATGCTATTGATGGAGAAATAGCTGGTTTTGGTGATGATTATTTGGTCATTACACCTTCTTCTGCATCTATCTATAGAACTAAACAACTAAAAGATGTACAAGAGAATTTATAAGTTATTTTTTATTTCTTTTTTTTAAAAAAATTACTTAAATTTATTTTTTTCTATAACCAAACTTTTTATTATAATCTTTATGATTTATTATATCCAATATCAAAGAAATAATTTCGACTTCACTTCCTCTAATAGTATATATCATCCTCCAAGCTCCAGATAAATTGATTTTCCATAAATTATTTACATCATAATTCTCGATATACTCTTTTGGTATTCTATTTTTAGGAATATGAATCCCATATTCAGGATTATTTTTCAATAATTCAATTTTTTGTTTTATAGAGTTAAGTAATGTTTGATGATCACTACTCGTAATTCCTTTGGTAATCTCGTCTCCTACAACTTTATTTAAATCATCAAATTCTTCTTTAGCATTTCCTGTGATAATAACCTTTGTAGGTTTTCCTTTAAACATTTACAATTCAACTCCTTCTTTAATTGCTTTGTCTAATTTTTGGCTTGGATTATATATCCATAATATCCCTTTTCTTCCATCTAATATTTTTCCGCTTTCCTCTAAATAGTTTAATATTACATTTAAAGTCTGGTGCATTATTTTAGTCGGTAATTTCTTTTTAAGTTGTTCTCTTGTCATAAGTTTATTAGTTTTTTTTAGAACACTTTCTACCATCAACACTGTTTTTAAATTTGGATAATGTATAACTTCTAATTTTTGCATTTGAATCACCATTTATATTAATTTATACAATAGAATATATAAACTTATATAAATATCTTTCGATTTTATAATTAAAGTTTACTTTTTTTATTTCTTTTTTCTTTTAATAGTTTATTGACGAGCTTATGTGCTTTGTGTAATGCTTCTGGCATCTTATGAGGATATATTATTGTTTTATTGACTATTTTTTCTGCTGTTTCTAAGCACATCATATTTCCAGAACTCACATATACAGGTCTTGCATGTTCTCTTGTTTTGATTTCTTTTCCAACAATTTCTTCATTTAACATCAAATTTCCATCTTTTATTTCTTCTATGCTTGTTTTTATTGAAATTCCTATTGTTGGTTTCATCAATTCTACTCCAACAAATGTTGCTAATCCGCATTTTGAAGGGTGTGCTATTCCTGGTTCATCTATCATTATAAGATCTGGTTCTGTTTCAAAATCATAATATACCTGCATTATCGCTGGTCCTTCTCTAAATGCTAGAAATCCCGGAATATATTTCATTGGTGCTTTTATTATAATTTGTTTTTGTTCTAATATTTCAAATGTTTTTGCATCAATTATTATTCCAACACAAATAAGTTCATCTTTATCATATGTTATGTCAAATCCAGCTATTTTTTTAATGTCTTCTAGTTTAATTTGATCTATTGCAGTAAATTGCCTAATACATTCTTTCTGCATTGTTTTAAGTTTGTCTATGCTGAATTTCATTTTCACAAATACACTCTTTTTTTTTACTTAATTTAATTACTTAGAAATGATTAAATTTACACTTTATAAATCTTTCGGTTGATTTGAATATAATGAAAATCAATAATTAATCAAAAGTCCCATTAAAAAAATCTTCACAGTCATCAATTGAACCTTCAATAGTTCTATAATCTAAATCTTTCTGTTTTAATTCTTCCGATAAATCAACAAATTTTTGAACAGTTTCTATTTTTTTATTACATCTTCTTGTTGTTAAAAAATCAAAATCATACCCTAAACCACCTTCGTCAAATTCATAAAACATATTTCTAAAATAATCAGTAAATGATTCATATTTTAAATTTTCAATATAAATTCCTTTTTCATTTTTGATAAACATAAATTTATCAAAATATATAAAAAAATTTTCACTCATCTCATTTAATAAAATAAAGAACTAATTTATAAATCTTTCTAAATTTAACCACTCTTAAATGATTACTTTTTAAGTTTGGTTTTAACAGCTTTATCAGATATGATTGCAGAATTTCCTGTTGGATCTTCCAAAGTCAATTTTATCTTTTCACTTCCCCAGATAACTCTTGTTATTTTTTTCAGCATATTTTTAGCTTTTTTCTTCTGAATATCATCTTCTGCATCTTCTTTTAATCTCTCTATCATTTCTTTAAATCTGTTTAATATTCCTTCAACATTTGTAACATAGCCATTGCTGTTTGCTCCTGGTTCAATACTTCCAATATGAGGTATTTTTACAGTTGCTTCACTGCTTTTAACTACCCTAATATTAAGATCATCCTTTGAAGAAATTTCTAAAGTAAATTTTGAAGGTTCATGTTGTTTTGCGGCTTCTATATCAGATTTATGATATTTACAGTTAGTACAGCTCATATTAAATATGAATACTTCGCCGAAAAAAGGAACATCTATCTCTGCTTCTGTCAGAGTAAGATTTTTTGTGTTGCAAAACGGACACATCTGTCCTTTAAGTTCGTTTGTTTGTGGCATGAGTAAAATTATAGCAATATTGCTTAAAAATGTTTTGTTGTTAAACAACAAGTATTTTGAAAAATAAAAGATGCAACATACATTTTCTAGTCACCAACAAATATTTAAACTCAATTTATCCTCTGATTCGTATGATACTAAAAAGAGTGACTTTGAATAACATCAGGTCTTATACTCAACAGGTGATAGAATTTTCTGAGTCCAAAATTCTCCTTGCAGGAGATATTGGCTCAGGAAAATCAACAATTCTTTTAGCTATTGAATTTGCTTTATTTGGTACATTAAGAGGAGATCTTTCAGGAAATTCTCTTTTAAGAAACGGAACTAAAACAGGTTATGTTAATCTTGAATTCAATATAGATAAAAAAAATATTTTTATTCATAGAAATTTGAAAAGAACTAAAACTTCTGTTGAACAGGATTCTGGTTATATTGTTATAGATAATATTAAAGAAGAACTTACTCCTACAGAACTTAAGGCAAAAGTTATTGATTTACTAAATTATCCTAAAGAATATATTACAAAAAGCAAGAATTTAATTTACAGATTTACAGTTTATACTCCTCAGGAAGATATGAAAAGAATTCTAACAGAAGAACCTGAAACAAGAACAAATATTCTAAGAAAAATTTTTAACATAGAAAAATATGAAATGATTAAAACAAATACAAACTCTTATACTAAATTTTTAAGAGAAAAACAAAGAGCTTTTGAAGCTGTCACAAAAGATTTTAAGGAAAAAAAGGAATCTCTTGATGAAAGAAAAAAAGAGCTTGAAGAAACTGAAGATGCAATTGGTTCTTTAGCTACAAAATTGAACAGATCTGAATCTGAACTTAAAGAATATGAAAATGATGTTAAAAAGTATGAGAAATCTATTAAAGAACGGAATGAACTTTTGAAAGT
>CAZNAM010000021.1:0-11219 GCA_964571335.1 uncultured Methanosarcinales archaeon
ATAAAAAAAAAGGGCTATTTAAAAAATTATCTCTCGTTTTGAGAGAAATTAGCTATTTTCTTATGAGGAATCAATTCAAGAAGCTTTTCATAAGCTTTTTTACAAGAAATTCTAGTTCCACAAGTATAAACATCAACAACTGCTGTTTTATGCTCAGGCCAAGTATGAATACTAATATGAGATTCTTCCAAACCAAGAACAACAGTGGCTCCTTGAGGTATAAATTGCTTACCTAAATCACCAATAGGATTCATTTTAGCGTTTTTAGCTGCTTTATATAAAATTTCAAGAAGAAGTTCTTTATTGTCAATAATATTAGGATCACATTCTTCAAATCTTGCAAGTATGTGAAACCCAAACCTGCCTTTGGATTCTCCAGAGGTCATAACAACATTTTTTCCCTGACTCATCTTCGCTTTCCTCTTCCATAATGCACCTTTAAGGTTAAAAACCCTTTTTTAAAGGCTCAGTTAAAAAACTTTCTATTTTTCAGAACTGAATGAAGAAAACAATTAAAAATGCTTTTATAACGAAAAACTTTTAAGCGAACATATATCCAATATAATATCCTTGCTAGTGTCGCATAATCTGGTATTGCGCTGGACTGCTAATCCAGTTTCCTCCGGGATATCCCGGTTCAAATCCGGGCACTAGCGTTTTTTGAATTGAAAAAATAAAAAAGAGATGAAAGAAACAAACACAAAATTAACAAATTTTGAAGAATTAAAACAATTTGTAATAGATAACAGCATAAAAAATATAACAAAAAATAAAAAACAAAACAAAGATAAAGATTCCTGCATAAACGAATTCATAAAATGAAAAAAATAATGATTCTTAATTTAATTATTCTAATGATTTCTTTAACAATAACTTTTGCAGAAGAACAAAATGTTTTTTCAACAGATCAACTACAAACAACAATAACTATTGATTCAAAAGCAACATTAGAAATAAAAGGAGCAAGTGGCAGTATATCTTCTTTTACGGTTAATCTTTTATTTTTTCCAAAAAATAATGAATATACAATAATTCAAAATTTAGAAACATTTCCAGAAGCATCAATGACAAATGAAGTAATACAATTTAACTGGCAAAATCCTCCATCAACAACATTAAATTATGCTTATGAAGCAGATGTCATAAGTAAAATACAAAGACCAAAAATATATTCGCGAATAAAATATCCCTTAGAAAAACATTATTCTGAATTAGATGAATACATACAACCAACATTAACAATAGATTCAGGTAATGCAGAAATAAAAAGAAAAGCACAAGACCTATCATTTGGAAAAGATGATTTATACGAAGTAGTTGCAAGTCTTGCAATATGGGTAAAAGAAAATATAAAATATGACTTAAGCACATTAACACAAGATGTTTCACAAAAAGCAAGCTGGGTTTTAACAAACAAAATAGGAGTTTGTGATGAATTAACAGGATTATTTATTTCAATGCTAAGATCTTTAAGAATACCTGCAAGATTTATTTCAGGAATGTCATATACTAATTCTCAAGATTTTGCACAAAATTGGGGTCCTCATGGGTGGGCAGAAGTCTATTTTCCAGGAACAGGATGGGTTCCGTATGATCCTACATTTGGAGAATTTGGGTGGGTAGATGCAGGACATATAAAAATGATGGAAAGTCTTGATCCTCAAGATCCAAGCTCAAAATTTGAATGGAGAGGAAAAAATGCTGAAGTTGATGTTCAAGATTTAAATCTCAAAACAAAAATAAATAATTATGGAAACAGAATCTCTGATGAAATAAAATTAGACTTATCTGTTGAGAAAAACAGAGTAGGATTTGGAAGTTATAATCTTGTTATAATCAAACTAGAAAATTTACAAGATTATTATCTGACAAAAGAGATTTCTTTAGCAAGAGTTAAGGAATTAGAAAATGGAAAAAAGGAAAGTAAAATTGTGATATTAAAACCAAAAGAAAAAAAAACTTTAGCAATTCCAATCAGAATTAATACTGCATTAGATGATAATCTTGTTTACACAATACCTTTATTGGTTTATACAAATATGAATGAAAGTACAAAAACAACATTTACGGCAACAAAAGATGATGAAATTTATTCATTACAAGAATTTAAAACAATAATCCAAAAATATGATTTACAGGATGAAGCGGATTTGGACATAAGCTGTACTTTGACATCAGAAAATGTAGAAATAAATGAAAAAGTCATGATGAGCTGTAATATCGAAAATCAAAAAGATGAAACATATAGGGGGAAATATTGTTTTGAAAACTGCTATCCTTTAGTTCTTCAAAAAGGAGAAAATAAATTATTCACGAAAAAATATTCTTTTCAAGAAGCAGGAACAAAAGATTTAATTTTTAAAATAAAAAAATCAGGCGGAGAAGAAAATGAAGAAAGAAAAGCGATAATGATATTAAAAGTTCTTGATGTTCCTGATATTGAAATAACTGATTTTGAAACAACTGAAACAAATAATTTTGATGAACCATTCAAAATAAAATTTAAAATAAACAAAAAATCATATTCAACTCCAAAAGATTTGAATATATTTGTAGAAATAGGAACATCAGAAGTGAGTTTTGACCAGAAAAATCTTGCCTCAGCACAGGATTTTTCAGTATCTGCAAACACAAAACACTTTAAACATCAAAATCAAGACATTGTAATAACTGCCACATATGTTGATGAAACAGGAAAAAAATATAAAGAAACAAAGACATTTAATGTAAAAATAAAAGAAGTGAGCTTTTGGAATAAAATAAAAATGTTAATAAACAGAATGATTGGTTAAATAAAGAGTTTGTTAAAAAAGGAGAAAAAATGAAATTTGAAAAAATAATACCTGATAAGACGATATTAGTAGATGGAATAATAAGTCAAAAAATTGAAGAAGGAAAATTAATAGTTGAAGAAATACATTTACATGAAGATATTTTAAGATTATTTGAAACAGAAGCAAAAAAAGGAAAAGCATCAGGAATGCTTGGATTAGAAGAAATAAGAAAATTACAGGAGTATTCGCAACAAGAAAAATTTGACCTTTACTTTGCAAATAAACAACTAGCAAGAGACAGGAGATTTCTTGAAGAAGAGCTTGATTTAATGATAATAAATCTTGCTTGGCAACAAGGAGGAACATTACTTACTGCAGACGAAATACTTGCAAAAATAGCTCAAGGAAAAGGAATAAAAGTTGAATACATAAAAAAAACAGAAAAAATCAAAAAAATAAAATTAGAAGAATATTTTGATGATAAAACCATGAGTGTTCATTTAAGAGAAGGAACACTGCCAATGGCAAAAAAAGGAAAGCCAGGAGAATGGGATTTTATTGCAATAAAAAAAACAAAAATGAAAACAGAAGAAATAAAAGAAATATCAACAGAAATAATAGAAGAAGCACACTTAAGATCTGATGGTTTTGTAGAAATAGAAAGAGATGGAAGTACAATTGTTCAATTAGGACATTTTAGAATTGTAATGTTAAGACCTCCTTTATCAGATGGATGGGAGATAACAGCTGTTAGACCTGTAAAAAGATTGAATATAGATGATTACAAGTTATCAGAAAAATTATTACAAAGAATAGAAGAAAATGCAGAAGGAATATTAATATCTGGATCGCCAGGACAAGGAAAAAGTACTTTTGCACAAGCATTAGCAGTATTTTATTCAGAAAAAGGAAATATTGTAAAAACAGTAGAAGCACCAAGAGATTTAATACTTCCTGAAGAAATAACACAATTATCCATAACAATAGGATCTGCAGAAGAAATACATGATATACTTTTGTTAAGCAGACCAGATTATACTTTGTTTGATGAAATGAGAAACACAAAAGATTTTCTTTTATATTCTGATTTGAGATTATCTGGAGTTGGAATGGTAGGAATAGTCCATGGAACAAGTCCAATAGATTCAATACAAAGATTCATAGGACGAATAGAGTTAGGAGTTATCCCTCATGTATTAGATACAGTGATATTCATAAAAGATGGAATGGTATCAACAGTTTTGGCTGTTGAGATGAAAGTGAAAGTTCCTAATGGAATGACGGAAGCTGATCTGGCAAGACCTGTTGTTGTAATAAGCGATTTTGAATCAGGAAAACCATATGCAGAAATCTATTCTTATGGAGAAGAAACAGTAGTCATACCTGTAGCAAAAGAAGAAAAAAGAGGATTACATTCTCTTGCCGAAAAACAAATAGAAAGAGCATTCAATAAATATACTGACAGAATAGAAGTTGAAGTTTTAAGCGATGATAAAGTTCTTATTAAAGTTCCAGAAAAATGCATATCTTCAATAATAGGAAGAGAAGGAAAAAATATCTCAAAAATAGAACAAGATTTAGGAATTGGAATCAATGTTAGAGCATTAGAAGACGATAAAGAAAAACCAGAAGGAAAAAATACAAAATATGATATTAAAGAATCATCCAAAACAATAAGCTTTTATATAGGTGAAAAATATTTTGGAAGAGATATTGACATATATATTGCCGATGAATTTGTTGCTATGTTTGCTGTTGGAAAAAAAGGAATAATAAAAATAAAAAAAACAGGAGCATTAGGTAGAATGATATTAACATCATTAAACCAAGGAGATAAAGTTGAATTAAGGGTGAAATAATGCTTGATATAAATTATATAAGACAATTTTCAGACTTAGTCAGAAAAAATCTTGAAAAAAGACAAGATAAAGAAAAACTTAAACTATTTGACAAACTATTAAAATTAGATGATAAATGGAGAAAACTAAAACAAGAAACAGATGATTTAAGAGCAAGAAGAAATAAAATAAGCCAGGAAATAAACAAAGCAAAAAAAATAGGAAAAAGTGCTGTGAAATTTGTAAAAGAAGCAAAAGAACTTCCTTTAAAATTAGAAAAACAAGAAAAAAAGACAAATAACATAAAAGAAGAGATGACAAAAATATTATTGGCAATCCCTAATCTTCTCGCAGAAGATGTCCCATGTGGAGAAAGTGATGAAGACAACAAAGAAGTTAAGAAATTTGGAAAGAAAAAAGAATTTAATTTTAAAATACTTGATCATGTTGAATTGATGAAAAAATGGGACTTAGCAGATTTAGAAAGAGCTGCAAAAATATCAGGAGCAAGATTTTATTTCTTAAAAGGAAAATTAGCAAAATTAGAAATGGCATTATTAAATTATGCTGCAGATTTTCTTATGAAAAGAAAATACACCTTAATAGTTCCTCCACAAATGATAAATAAACAAGCATATCAAGGAGTATTAAGTATGGAAGATTTCGAACAAGACATCTATAAAATAGAAAATGAAGATCTTTATTGTATTGCTACGAGTGAACACCCTCTTGTTTCTCAATACATGGATGATGTATTTAATGAAAACGAATTACCAATAAAAATAGCAGGAAATTCTCTATGTTTTAGAAAAGAAGCAGGAACACATGGGAAAGAAGATAAAGGAATATTTAGAGTACACCAATTTTCAAAAATAGAACAAGTCGCTATTTGCATTCCAGAAGAAAGCTGGGCATTACATGAAGAATTACTAAAAAATATGACTGAATTTTTTGAAACACTAGGAATGCATTTTAGAATAATTAATTTATGTACTGGAGACATAAGTCAGGTATCTGCAAAAACATATGATTTAGAAGTCTGGATGCCTGCACAAAAAAAATACAGAGAATTAGGTTCATGTTCAAACTGCTTAAGTTATCAAGCAACAAGATTAAATATTAAGTTTATCAGAGATAATAAAAGACTATTTGTACATACCTTAAATAGTACGTGTGTAGCAAGTGAGAGAGCTTTGGCTGCAATACTTGAAAATTTTCAGGATGAAAAAGGAGTAATACAAATTCCAAAAATATTGCATCAATACTGTGGTTTCAAAACTATAGGTGGAAAACAATAGTTCTTTGATTTATTATTTTTGATTTTTCTATTCTCATTCTTATTTT
Organism: uncultured Methanosarcinales archaeon; assembly: GCA_964571335.1. Taxonomy (GTDB): domain Archaea; phylum Nanobdellota; class Nanobdellia; order Woesearchaeales; family ARS49; genus JAFCDQ01. Next base: position 5,957 of record CAZNAM010000021.1, read on the forward strand.
ATTTATAAAATAAAACAAAACTTATAAAAACATACAATCAGAAGTTAATAACTATGGGTTTATTTGAAAATGTGGGGAAAGAGATAAGTCTTTTTACAAATGAAGATGCACTTGATCCTGAATGGGTTCCAAAAGTGCTTCCGTATAGAGGAAACCAACAAAAAATAATAGCAGACTGCATAAAATTATTATTACAAAACAGAAATGGAAGAAACCTCTTTATTTATGGAGCTCCAGGAATAGGAAAAACAGCAGCAACAAAATGGGTGTTAAGAGATTTAGAAGATCATACAGATGATGTAAATGTAGTATATGTTAATTGCTGGCAAAAAAATACGACTTACAAAATTTTTCTAGAAATATGCAGTCAATTAGGATATAAATTTGTACAAAACAAAAATACAGAAGAACTATTTAGAATAATACAAGGAATAATGAATAAAAAAACAGCAGTTTTTGTATTTGATGAAATAGACAAAGTAGAAGATGTAGATTTCTTATACAGCATATTAAATGATATATACAAAAAATCAGTAATGCTAATAACAAACTATTCAGACTGGCTGATAAAACTTGAAGATAGAGTAAAATCAAGATTAATGCCTGAAAAATTAGAATTCAAACCATACAATTCAAGCGAAGTAGAAGGAATACTTTTAGAAAGAATAGAATATGCATTTATACCACATGTTTGGGATAAAAAAATCCTTTCAATTGTTGTAGGAAAAGCAATGGAAGCAAGAGATGTAAGAGCAGGACTGCATCTATTAAGAGAAGCAGGAAGACAAGCAGAAGAAGACAGATCTGAAAAAGTAAAAGAAGACCATATCATAAAAGCAGTTGCAACATTAAGCGGTTTCCATACAAAACCAAAAGAAGATCTTGCAGAAGACGAAAAATTAATACTTGAACTAGTACAAGGAACAAATAAAATTGGGGATCTTTACAAAGAATATCAAGAACAAGGTGGAAAAGCAACATATAAAACATTCCAAAGAAAAATAGATAAATTATCCAAAGGTAAATATATAGAAACCAAAAAAGTGATAGGTGGTAAAGAAGGAACAACAACAATGGTGGGAGAAAAAAATGCAACTTTAGGAGAATTTGAATAATGGAAATAGAACAGTTATCTGAAAAAATAAATGAAATACAAGATAATCTAAGACAAAGATTAAGAAAAAAAGGGATGAACAGAAATCAAGTAAAAACAAAAATGACAGATTACAAAACAGACTTCTTACTTCATTTATTTATTAATGGAACAAATCTTGAAGAAGAAACACCAGAAAAAAGATTAGAATTCTATATGAAATATTTAGAAATGGAACTGAAAGAGTTGAATTAATGTTGCTAATAAATAAAAAATAAGAAAAACATTTTTAAATAACATTTTCTAATTGATTGATATGTCAAAAAAGAGGAAAAAAGTAACACTAGTTGATGTATATGCTGAACTGCAATCAGTAAAAAGACAACAGAAACAAATAATGAAATTTGAAAAAGAGCAACTAAAAAGAGAAATAAAAATTGCAGGCAGTGAAAAAAAAGAACTAGAAGAACTTGAAGCATTAGAAGACATAGAAAAAATGCTGAAAGTTGCAGTAGGATCACATCCTTTACGAAGTGTAACAATAAAAGATGTGGTTAAAGGAGGAATAGGAGCATTCATAGGAACAACTGCTCACTACAGTTTCATATATGGAGTAAAAGTAGCACAGTCAATAGACCTTGCAAGAGCAATACTGCTTTTTCCATTGGCTTTTGCAATAGGAGCATTATTCTTATATTTTACAGGATTTAGAAAAATAAAAAATCCAAAGTTAATATGGTTTTTACCAATAAGATTGCTTGTATTGTTTATGACATCATTAATAGTATCATTTTTAGTGCTTTATTTATTACAACCAGATTTCATAAACAATCCTGTAGATATGTTTAAGACATTGGCAACAGTACAGTTAAGCGCAATAATCGGAGCATGTACTGCTGACTTGATAGGTAAGAACGAATGATAAAAGAAAAAACAAATGATTTATTGAAAATAATCAGAAGTGAAACAAGACCTGAACTTGTAACAAAAAAAAAAGAATTTATTTCTTTGCTAGATCAAAAAATAAAATTAATAAAAGTAATAGAAAGAGTCAAAAAATTAATTATACCAGCATCAATAAATGAAGAAAATAATGAAAAAGTAATAGAAGCATTAGAAAAAGTAATTGCAGGAATAAATAAAATAAAACAAATAAATTTAGAACAACAAAAATTAAGCAAAGGAAAACTAAACATTTTGTTGAAACAAGAAACAAAAATAATAGAAGACTTAATAGAAAATATTGAAAGAGGAATAAATCCAAAAGCAATACTTAATATAAATGAATTTAGTCAATATCTTGAATTTCTTGAAAAATCTTCTTATATGCTGGAAGCTATGCTAAAATAATTCTGATAATCAAACAATAATAACGCACAGGACACTGGACAGAATGCCTCATAGACCTTATTAAAGCAAATAACTGAACTAGTTCTAACAGGCGAAAACAAAGGTTTTAGGGCCTGAAAAGAGGTGATAAAATGAAATACATAAATGAGTTAGATACAAGCCATCCAACAATTGAAAGATTGTTCTTTGAACAAATAAAAAGATTAAGCCAGGGGTGTTAAAATGACAAAATATAATGTAAACACACCTGAAGGACTTAAAGAGTTCTTAAAGGAGGAAATGGAAAATTCCTTTGAAAATGAAGATATTTATGATGAAGAAATGCTTATAAATGCAGTTTCAGATGATTATATGGATTCAGCAGAAGGAGGGTTTATGATAGGCTATTTAGAAGCCTAAAACCACAAAATTTTTAATATATTACGTTTTTATTTATTTATGCAGCTATTAACAAAAGATGAATTGAATGAGAGAAAAGAAGAAATAATTGAAAAAATTCTAAATGGAGCTATATTTATTTATCCAACAGATACGATATATGGAATAGGCTGTAATGCCCTGATTGATGATTCTGTGAAAAGAATAAGACAATGGAAAAAAAGAGAAACCCCTTTTTCTGTGATTGTTCCAAACAAAAAATGGATAAAAGATAATTGTGAAGTATGCAAAGGAACTTTGGAAAAAATACCAGGGCCATATACTCTAGTTTATCCTATGAAGAAATTAGCAGTAAGCAAACATACAAGCCAAAAAACAATAGGTGTGAGAATACCAGAACATTGGATAGCAGAATTTGTAGAAGAATTAGGAATACCTATAATAACTACTAGTGTGAATGTTACTGGAGAAATACCTTTATTTTCATTAGATGATATGCAAATAGAACTAAAAGCATTTGTAGATTTTGCAATAGATGAAGGAAAATTAAAAGCAAAAGCAAGTAAAGTGATTGATTGTACATCTGGAAAAATTCTAAGAGAATGATTTAATTCAAATATTTATATTAAAAACAAATAACGACAACCAAAAACTTTTTAAATCAACTAATTTGAGGTGAATTTATGACAACAAAATTAGTAGAACCAGGAACCATAAAAATAGGGGGATATATTGTAATTGATGGAGAAGCCTGCAAGGTTGTTGATACATCTGTATCAAGACCAGGAAAACATGGACATGCAAAATTTAGAATAGTTGCAGTAGGATTAATAGATGGCAAGAAAAGAGATATTGTTATGCCAGGACATGATAAAATAGAAGTTCCAATGGTTGAAAAAAATACTGCTCAAATATTAAGTTTAAGCGGAACAACAGCAAATGTTATGGATACAGATAGTTATGAAACATTTGATCTTGAAATCCCTGAAGAACTACGAGATAAATTATCAGAAGGAACACAAGTAATATATTGGGAAATTCTTGGAAAGAAGGTGATGAAACAAATAAAGGGAGGTAGTGACTAATGGCTAAATTTCCAGAAGCAGAATCAAGATTATTCAAAAACAAATTTGTATGCAGAAAATGTAAAAGTGTTATTAAAGCACAAAGTTTGAAAGTAATTGCAGGAAAAATAAAATGCAGAAGTTGTAATGCAAAAGCTTTTAAACCAAAAAGAAAGAAGTAATTCTTATGGATGCAAATTTAATAGCAGTAGCAATTTTTGTTGTTTTAATGGCTTTATTTCTATATAAAAATAGAAAGAAACTTTCAGTAACAGGTCTATTTCCCATTCTTTATGTATTTATGTACCGAGGAAAACATGGAATAAAATTAATGAATACCTGGGCAAAAAAATGGGGAAAATGCCTAAGAATAACAGGAGTTATTGGGATAATAATAGGATTTATAGGAATGATATTTGTTTGTTTTCAAATAGTATACAATATCTATCAAATTTTAATTTATCCTGCAGCAACGTCAGGTGTGCAATTAGTTTTGCCATTTGAAGCAAAAGGAGTATTTTATGTCCCATTCATATACTGGATATTAGCAATTTTTGTAGTAGCATTAGTACATGAATTTTCACATGGTTTATTTGGAAGAGCATACAAAATACCTGTATTATCAACAGGAATGGCTTTTTTAGGAGCAATAGTTCCAATAATTCCCGCAGCATTTGTTGAGCCTGATGAAAAAAAATTCAACAAATTCAGCTTAAGAGCAAAATTATCTATGTTAGCTGCAGGACCTTTCGCAAACATAGTGCTGGGTTTTGTAATAATCTTATTATTGATTCCAGCTGCACCAGTAGTAGGAAGCTTCTATTCAAATGACGGTGTAAATGTAGTTCAATTAGCTCCAGATGGACCAGCAGATAAAATAGGAATGGCAGGCGGAGAAATAATACATAACATGGATGGAATTGATATAATAACAACACAAGATTTCAAAGATTTCTTAAGTGAGAAGAAAAAAGGAGATATAATAAAATTAGAAACAGATCAAGGAACATTTGATGTTGCTCTGGAAGAAAAAAGTGATGAAGCATACATAGGAATATTTCTTCAGCAAAATACAAAACTAAAAGAAGGAAAAAATGAAATATTAGCTTCTGTGCTGTCTTGGATTTATGGATTATTTATGTGGATATATCTGTTAAGTTTAGGAATAGGATTGTTTAATTTATTGCCAATGGGACCATTAGATGGTGGAAGAATGCTTAAAGAAATTTTAGGAGTTAAAAGAAAAAAATTATTTTTGTTTGTCAGCTGGTTCTTTTTTATAATAATAGTGTTTAGTGTTGGTGTAGGCTTCTTTTGATTTGTTGGTTTTTTATATTTTTGATTGTCTTAAGATACTACAATACTATCGACATATTTA
>CAZNAM010000022.1:0-11183 GCA_964571335.1 uncultured Methanosarcinales archaeon
TCTTCTACTATTTTTTTTCTTGCTTCTTTTACTTTTAATCCTTGTAATATTCCTGCTTTTTCATTCATTGTTCCGTCTTTGTTTATCAAGACATTTTCTTCTATGTTTTGTTCTCTGAAAAATCTGATGTCTGTTAAATCTCCATAACTGCACATCATCATTATTCCTGTTCCTTTTTCTATTTCTGCACTTGGGTGTGCTTTTATGGGTATTTCTTTTTCATAAAGTGGAGCGATTGCTGTTTTTCCTTCAAGATGTTTGTATCTGTCATCTTCTGGGTTGAATATTATCATTCCTATTGCTGATATTAATTCTGGTCTTGTTGTTCCTATAATTATTTCTTCTCCTGTTTCTTTTACTTTGAATTTTATGTCATGGAATTTTCCAGGCAGGTCTTCATATGTTACTTCTGCATCTGCTATTGTTGTCCGGCATCCAGGACAATAATTGTTTACTCTGTCATCTTCATAGATTAATCCTTTTTTCCACATTTTTATGAACGTGTTTTGTGTTAATGCTCTGTATATTTTGCTGTCTGTTTCATATACTGTTCCTGGCTCTTCTCCTTTTTCCCATGAATTAAAGCTTATTCCACTTCTTAAGAATGTATTTACACTTTCCATTGATGCTTTTTCAAGAATTTTGTGGCAGTACTCTATAGCTTCCTCTCTTGGAATATCTGTTAATCTTACTTGGAATTCTTTTTCTGCCGCCATCTCTATTGGCAGTCCATTTCTGTCTAATCCTAGTGGAAAAAGAACATTGTGTCCTGTCATTCTTTTATATCTTGCAAACATATCCATCAATACATATACTGTTGCATGTCCAATATGGACTGGAGTATTTACATAGGGGGGAGGTGTATCTATGCTGTATACTGGTTTGGAATTTTCTTTGAATTTGTACTTTTCTTCCTTTTTCCACTTTTCATAGATATCTTTTTCAAAGTCTTTCTTCCATTTCTTTTCTTTTATTTTTGCCTCTGCCATATCTTTTCACTCTTTGGCTTATTTTTATAAATATTTCTAATATTATTATCTACTACAATATCTATGTCACCTAGCGAAGTTTTCAGTTTATTTCTTAAATTGATTCTTTCTCGGGAATTATGCAAATAAAACAGTGGACGTAGCGTGACATAGGTATGTATTTATAAACAACCAACATTTATTTAAATCCTGACTTATTTCCTTATTTTCATGCTCTGGACAAATAAATATTCTCCAAAAAAAATAAGTGATCTATTTCACCCTTCTTCCAAAACTTTAGTTACTTTTATTGATAAATTTAAATTCCAAAAAAAGAAAGCTCTTTTATTATACGGACCTCCTGGTTGTGGAAAAACTAGTGCAGTTATTGCAGTGGCTAAAGATAAAGATATGGAATTGATTGAAGTTAATGCAAGCGATTTCAGAAATACAGATAGTTTAAATTCTAGCGTGGGTAATGCTCTCAATCAAAGGTCTTTGTTTGCTAAAAATAAGTTGATTCTTGTTGATGAGGTTGATGGTTTAGCAGGAAGAGAAGATAGAGGTGGAATTTCAACAATTACTTCTTTGATTAAGAAAAGTTCTTTTCCTATTATTTGTTGTGCAAATAATGTTTGGGAATCTAAGCTTAGTGGTTTGAGAAAAGTTTGTACTTTAGTTCCTTGGGATCCTCCTTCTACACAAAACATTTCTGATTTATTAGCTTCTATTGTTAAAAAAGAAAAATTAAAAATTGATGATAAATTCTTGAAGAGCATTGCTCGTCGTTCAGGTGGTGATGTTCGTGCAGCTGTTACAGACTTGCAGATTTTGATTTCTTCCAATAAATTAAATAAAGAAGGTATTGATAATGTTGATGAGCGTTCTCAGACAGATACTATGTTTAATGCTTTGGTCAAGATTTTGAAATCTTCTGATCCTGAGGTTGCTCTTTCTTCTCTGCAAAATGTTAATGAAGATTTTAATGAAAGTTTGTTATGGATTGAAGAAAATATTCCTTTAGAGTATAAAGGTAAAGAGTTGGCAGATGCTTTTGATAAGTTAAGCAGGGCAGATGTTTTTATTGGCAGGATTAGAAGATGGCAGTATTGGAGATTTTTGTCTTATGCTAATTCTTTGATGACTGCAGGTGTTGCTCTTTCTAAGAATTCTAAGAAAGGTGGTTTTACTAAGTATGAAAGACCTAAGAGGATTCTTAAGTATTGGATTGCAAAAAGCAATCGTGCTTTAAGAAAATCTGTTTGTCTGAAGATTGGTCATGCTTTGCATTGTTCTGCTAAGAAAGCTAATGTTATGCTCCATCATTTTAAATTGATGGCTCAAAACAACATGGATTTGTCTAGTTTAGATATTGATGGTGCAGAACTTGACTGGCTCAAAAAATAATTTTACATAAATTATTTAAACAAAAGCTTTCTTATTTTATTTTATGACTAAGTATGATAATGTTGTCAATCTCGCTTTAAGAAGAAGTTTGTTTTATCCTTCTAGTGAAATTTATCCAGATCATCCTGCTGGTTTCTTTGATTTTGGTCCTTTTGGTGCTTCTATCAAGAGAAAGATTATTGATTTGTGGAGAAAGCAGTTAGTTCAAAAAGAGGATTTTTTAGAGATTGATGGTGCTCTTGCCATGCCTTCTTCTGTTTTCAAGGCAAGTGGACATTTAGATGGTTTTAATGATCCTGTTTCTGTTTGTAAAAAATGTGGTGCTGTTTATCGTGCAGATAAATTACTCACTGAAATTACAGGAACTGAATTTAAGGAAGCTCAGCCAATTGAAGAATTGACAAATGCAATAAGGAAAAATAATCTTGTTTGTCAGAATAATAAATGTAAAGGTCAGCTTTCTGATGTTGAAAAATCAAGCTTGATGGTAAAAACTATTGTTGGTGTCAGCAACAAGTCTGATATTTTCATTAGACCTGAAACTTGTCAGAGTATTTTTTTGGATTTTGCTCGTCTTTATAAGACTATGAGGATTAAATTGCCTAAAGGTATTTCGCAAGTTGGCTTAGCTTTCAGGAATGAGATTTCTCCTAGGCAAACTTTGCTTAGAAGTGTTGAATTTTCTCAGATGGAGTCTGAAGTTTTTTTTGATCCTGAAAAGATTGATGAGATTGATGGCTGGGATGAAGTTAAGAATTATGAAGTTATGGTTCAGAGAGCAAATGAATCTTTTCATAAGCCAATAAAAGCAGAAGATCTTGTGAAGAATAATATTGTTTCAGGAAAGATTATTGCTTATTTTCTTGCAAGAACTCAGCAGTTGTATGAATCTTATGGTTTTAATAAGCATGATATGCGTTTCAGGGAAGTTGATTCTGATGAAAGAGCTTTTTATGCAAAAGAAGGTTTTGATTTTGAAATTAAGTCAAGTCTTGGCTGGATTGAGATTATTGCTAATAATTACAGGACAGATTATGATTTAAGTTCTCATATGAAAGAAAGCAAACATGATTTAGAAGCTGTTGATGATCAGACTGATAAGAAATTTATTCCTCATGTTTGGGAAATTTCTATAGGAACTAACAGGACTTTTTATGCAATTCTTGAAAATTCTTTCAGACAGGATGGAGAAAGAACTTGGCTTGCTTTGCCTCCTTCTATTGCTCCTCTTCATGCAGGTATTTTTCCTTTGCTTTCTAACAAGCCTGAATTAATCAGAAAAGCTAAAGAGATTTGTGACGATTTGAAATGTTGTTATGATGTTTTGTTTGATAAGTCAGGCAGTATTGGCAAGCGTTATGCTAGATTAGATGAGATTGGTGTTCCTTTGTGTATTACTGTTGATTTTGATACTTTAGAAGATGACACTGTTACAATCAGAGATAGAGATTCTGCTGAGCAAAAAAGAATTCCAATAAAAGATCTAAAAGATATTCTTTATAAGATTTTAATGGGCATTAATTTTGAAGATTTATAGAAAAATAAGAATTATTTAAAACTCAATATCTCTCCAGATTTCAACTTTATATTTTTGTTTATTATTTTCAAATTCTCTCAAAAATATTTGTTTAGATAAAGTTAATAAATTATTTTCAGGATTATAAACTTTTTCCCAAGAACATAATCCTGCATAAATTCGCTGATCCTCTTCTTGCGAATAGTTTGTAAATTCTTTTATTGTTCTTAAGAGTAAATGATTGAATTTTTTGTTTGTTTTTTGATGTTTATCAAAATTAATTAATATCTTTAATTCTAAATCTTTTTTCTGTGTTGTTGAATGAACAGATGTTTTGCCCCCCTTAAAATACACTTCGCAAAAACAAGGAACTGTGAAAAGTGAAAAAAATATGCCTGGTTGTGATTCAGGAAGCTGAGGATGATATTGATTTGAAATTCCTTCTTCTTCCATAAATTGTTTAACATCAGTTTCATCAGTGTTTATTTTAAATCTGTGATAAGTTTTATAATCATTATTTGTCAGTATTCCCAAAAAAACATCAGGTTTATATTGTTGATTGACCATTTTTCAAATCAATCAATATAAGATATAAAACAATTTAGGTACTTCAATATATACTCTATCTTAACTAGCTTCATAATTAGTTCTAATCTCAAATCTTGAATTATCTTTATTCAGTTCTACTGTTTTTAAGAATTCTTCTGCAGTTGCAGTAACTAAAGGATCTTCTTTTTCAAATTTTTTTTGCCAGAATGCTAATCCTGAATAGATTCCATCATTTTTTAAATTTGAAAATTTCTTTACTCCTCTCAATATTAAATAATTATCCGTTTCTTGTCCGATTACTTCAAGATTTATCCAAACTTGCACTTCTAAATCTTCTTTTTTATAATCTGGTAAGCATCCCTGAGTTCTTGGTATTGAATCTCCTCCTTTAAAGCAAACTAAACATGCACAAGGATGTTTTGAAAAATCAGATAAAAGCACGCCTAATGTTGCCTTGTTATTTATCCCGAAATATTTTTCTAGAACTGTCTGATTAGAAATATATTTTTTAACTTCTTCTGGATTTGTTATTATTTGAAATTCATCTAATAATTTTAATTTACCATTTATTATTTTTCCTTTATAACTGCCAGAAATATTTTCTGATTCATCCATTTTATCCCAATAAAATCAATTAAATATAAAATCATTTATATACTTTAAAATATAGTTTATAAGAATATTCTTTGATAGTTCAAAAATATATTATTTGCACATTCTTCTGTTGTTATTCCTTTTATTTTTGCTATATGTTCAACTGTTTCTTTCACATTTGCAGATTCATTTCTTTCTCCAGCAACAGGGCTTAACCATGGGGCATCTGTTTCTGTAAGTAATTGATTCATAGGCGTCATTTCTACAAGCATCTGAAAATGTTGGAGTTTATCTATTATGCAGGGTATTGAGAAATTGCATCCTAAGTCTATTGCTTTTTTGATCAGCTTCTTATTTCCCTGAAAACAATGTAATACTACTTTTTTTATTTTAGTTTGTTCAATAATATCTAAACAATCTTTTTCTGCTTTTCTTGAATGAACAACAACAGGTAATTTCTCTTTTTTGCAAAATTCAATAATTCTCAAAAAATTTTCTTTCATTTGTTCATGTATTTTTTCTTCTTTATTCCAATAATAATCTAATCCAACTTCACCGATAGCAATTAAATCTTTTTTATGTTCTTTGAAGAATTTAAGCTCTTTCTCTACATCTATTTTTCCTTTATGTCTTGAAAGTCCAGTTTCATCTGTTGCTAATCCTAATGCATCTAAGGGATACATCCCTAATGATGCTTTGACAATATCATATTTTTCAGCAATCTCAAGCACTTTTTTATTATCTGAAGGATTAATTCCTGAGCAGATTATTACTTTCACTCCTGCTTTTTTTGCTCTTTCAATTACTTCATCTAATTCTTTCTTGAATTTTTCATGTGTCAGATGACAATGTACATCTATTAAGTTCATTTTCTTAACATTATTTTTTTCATCTTTTAATAATATTGGGGTTCTCTAAAGTAAGATTAATAGCTTAATTTAAACTATGCTTATTTTAATAACCTAACAGGTATTAATTTTTTATTTTTTATGTTTTTTTCCGAATAATTTAAATACTGATTCTTTTTTTTTAGAGATTGGTGATATAAATGGCTGTTTTAGGATTAAAATTTACAAAATTGAGTGTTGAGACAAAAAACCCTGCTAAAGGAAAGATTAGTGTCAATCATAATATTTCTGTGACTGATGTTGACAAAAGTGAATTATTTTTAGGCACTGCTAAACAAACTGTTCTTAAAGTTGATTTTAAGTTTACTGCAGATTATGAACCTAAAATCGCAAATATTTTGATTGAAGGTTCTCTTACTTTTTATGAAAAACCTGAAGTTATTAAAGAAACAGTTGAAAAGTGGAAAAAAGATAAGAAAATGCCTGATGCAGTAATTAATGAAGTTCTGAATACTATAGTTACAAAGAGCAATATTGAAGCTTTGATTTTGGCAAGAGAAGTTAATCTTCCATCACCAATTCAGCTTCCTAAGGTTTCTGTTAAGCAGAAATAATTTTTTCTTTTTTCCATAAAATTTTTAAGCTGGGTTTTTCTGGAGTTTAATCAATGGTTAATGAATTAAAATTAAATGTGGTTGAATCCATTCAAGATGATGTGAATAAAGGTATTGTTAGAGTTGATACTAGTTTCATGCGTGAATTAAATGTTCGTCCAGGAGATATTGTTGAGATTGAAGGTCAGAGAAAATCTGTTGCTATGGTGGACAGGGCTTATCCTGGTGATATTGGTCGTAATATTATTCGTATGGATGGTTTAGTTAGGAGAAATTGTAAGGCTTCTATTGGCGAGCTTGTTAAAGTTACAAAAGCAATTGTTGTTCCTGCTAAAAAAATTATTATTGCTCCTGCTAAAGAAGGTATTGTTGTTCGTGCAACTCCTCATGTTTTTAGGCAGGGACTTCTTGGAAGAGCTGTTGTTAAAGGTGATATTGTTTCTTTAGGTGGTACTAGAAGAAGAAAGACTGCTATGAGTGGAAGTCCTTTAGTTGATGAAGTTTTTCATATGCTTGATACTATGATTCCTTATGGTTTTGGTGACTTAAAATTTATTGTCGCTGATGTTCTTCCAAAGAGTGCTGTCATTATTACTGATCAAACAGAAGTTGTGCTAAATCCAGAACCTATGGAAGTCAAGGAAGAGGCTGTTCCTGATGTTACTTATGAAGATATTGGTGGATTAGATGATGATGTTAAAAAAATCAGGGAAATGATTGAACTTCCTCTTAAACATCCTGAGGTTTTTGAAAGGTTAGGTATTGAACCTCCTAAAGGTGTTCTTTTGCATGGTCCTCCTGGAACTGGTAAAACTTTGTTGGCAAAAGCTGTTGCTAACGAGACTAACACTCATTTTATTTTGATTAATGGTCCTGAGATTATGAGCAGGTATTATGGTCAGTCAGAACAAAACTTAAGAAAAAAGTTTGAAGAAGCTGAAAAAAATGCTCCTGCTATTATTTTTATTGATGAGATTGATGCTATTGCTACTAAAAGAGAAGAGACTAAGGGAGAGGTTGAGAGAAGAGTTGTTGCTCAATTGCTTGCTTTGATGGATGGTTTGAAAACAAGAGGAAAGATTGTTGTTATTGCTGCAACTAATGTTCCTAATATTCTTGATCCTGCTTTAAGACGTCCTGGAAGATTTGATAGAGAGCTTGAAATTGGCGTTCCTAATAAAGAAGGCAGATTGAATATTTTAAAAATTCACACTCGAGGCATGCCTTTGAAAGGAGTGGGTCTTAAAGAGATTGCTAGTTTAACTCATGGTTTTGTTGGTGCTGATCTTGCAGCTCTTGCAAAAGAAGCTGCTTTAATTGTTCTTAGAAAAGTTCTTCCAGATATTAATTATGATGAAGATGAACCTCTAACTCCTGAAATTCTTGAAAAATTAGTTGTTAGTAAAAAAGATTTCAGAGATGCATTAAAAATAGTTAGGCCAAGTGCTTTAAGAGAAGTTCTTGTTGAAATTCCTAATGTTAAATGGGAATCTGTTGGTGGTTTAGAAAATGTTAAGCAGGAGCTTAAAGAGGCTGTTGAGTGGCCTTTGAAAAAACCTGAATGTTTCAAGCGTCTTGGTGTAAAACCTCCTAGAGGTATTTTGTTATATGGTGCTCCTGGAACTGGTAAAACTTTGTTAGCTAAAGCTGTTGCTAATGAGAGTGAAGCTAATTTCATAAGTGTTAAAGGTCCTGAATTATTAAGTAAATGGGTTGGTGAATCTGAGAAAGCTGTTAGAGAGATTTTTAAGAAAGCTCGTCAGACTGCTCCTACTATTATTTTCTTTGATGAGATTGATAGTCTTGCTCCTCGTAGAGGTATGGGTAGTGATTCTCATGTTACAGAGAGGGTTGTTAATCAGCTTTTGACTGAGATTGATGGTCTGGAAGAATTAAATGATATTGTTGTTATTGGTGCAACTAACAGGCCTGATATTATGGATCCTAGTTTGTTAAGACCTGGAAGATTTGATAGATTGATTTTAACGCCGATTCCTGATGTTGAAGCAAGAAAATCTGTTTTCAAAGTGCATACAGAAGGAATGCCTCTTGTAGATGAGAAAGCAGTAAAAGATAATCCGAAGCTAAAAAAAGAGGATATTGTTAATTTAAATAAAATTGCTGATAAGACAGAAGGTTATGTTGGGGCAGATATTGAAGCTATTTGCAGAGAAGCCGCAATTTCTGCTTTAAGAGAAGATATGAAATCTAAAGAAGTTTCTATGAAACATTTTGAGAAAGCTTTGGATATTGTTTTTCCTTCTGTTACAAAAGATGTTGAGAAATCTTATGAAGAATTGAGACAGAATTTTTCTAAAGCAAGAGCAAAACAAATGAAAGAAGATATGCCTTCTTATTTTGGTTGATTTAAAATGTCTGAAGATAATCAAAAAATTAAAAATATTGATGATGCAATTAAAGAGATTGAGGAATCTGAACATTCTTGCTTTGTTTTAAGATTTGGTGATTTTAAGTTAGTTCAGGCAGGTGAATCAGAGGAAGAATTGATTAACACAAATTTAGAAGCAGGGCATTCATATATTTCAGTTTGTAAAGATAATTATTTGGATGTTCTAAATAATTTCAAAGATATTTATAGATTGTCGCAGAGTTTTGGTCAATAAAATGTCTAAAGTTTCTATTATTGGAGCAGGTGCTGTTGGAAGTTTAGTTGCTTTTAACTTAACTTCTAAAAATTTATCAGATGTTATTTTAGTTGATATTATAAAAGGAAAAGCACAAGGTAAAGCTTTGGATATATCTCAAAGTTTGCCTATTTTTAATTCTAATTCAAAAATTATTGGTACAAGTGAGTATTCTGAAACAAAGAATTCTGATATTGTTATAATAACAGCAGGATTTCCTAGAAAATCAAGTATGACTCGTGATGATCTTTGTGAAGTAAATTCAAAGATTTTAACGTCCATTATTCCTAATATTATTAAAGAAAGTCCTGATTGCATTCTTCTTATTGTAACAAATCCTTTAACTGCTATGACTCAACTTGCTTATAATTTAAGTGGTTTTTCTAAACAAAAAGTTTTGGGCATGGCAGGAGTTTTGGATTCTTCAAGATTCAAATTTTTTCTTTCCGAAAAAATAGAAATCAAGAATTCAGAAATCAAAACTTTTGTTTTAGGGGATCATGGTGATTTAATGGTTCCTTTGATAAGCTCTTGTAAGATTGATGATAAAAACTTAGATGATTTTTTATCTAAAAATGATATTGATTTTGTAATCTCCAAGGTTAGAAATGCTGGTGGTGAAATTATTTCTTTGCTTAAAAATGAAAGCACTTCTTTTGCACCTGCTGCTTGTATTTTTGAAATGGTTGAGTCTATTTTAAAAAATAAATCTAAAATTTTGCCTTGTACTGTTTTGCTTGAAGGTGAGTATGGGATCGATAATTTGTTTGTCGGAGTTCCTGTTAAATTAGGCAAGAATGGTGTTGAAGAAATTGTTATTTTTGATTTATCTAATGAAGAAAAAATTCAATTAAACAATTCTGTTAATCATATCAAAAAGTTAATTAAAAAAATATGATTTTTAAATAAACAACAGATTAAAGGAGAGCTGTCTTATTATTTTACTTAATTAACCAAAGCCTTTTTATATGTCTTTATTTTATTTCTTTCCATGCAAATGCCAAAAGCAGGTGATAATGTTAAGGTCCATTCTAAGAAGGGCTTATTTGAAGGTTTGTTGATGCCTCGCCCAGAACTTCTTAGTCAGGATATTGTTGTTGTTAAATTAAAAGCAGGTTATAATATTGGCATATCTAAAAAAAATATTAAAAAAATAGATATCATCTCAAAAAAGAAAAAGACGGAAATTAAAAAACCAGTTAAAAAAATAAAACAAAATTCCAATTTACCAAATATCACAATTCTCAGCACAGGAGGAACCATTAGTAGCAGGATTGATTACACAACAGGAGCTGTTTATGCTGATTATTCTGCTCAAGATTTTGTTTCTATGTGTCCTGAGCTTTTAAATTTTGCTAATATCAAAGCAAAAAAGATTGCTTCTATTATGAGTGAGGATATTGTTCCTGATGATTGGATTATGATGGCTAAAGCAGTAAAAAAAGAATTAGAATCTTGTGATGCTGTTGTTTTGACTCATGGAACTGATACTATGCACTTTACCAGTTCTGCTTTGTCTTTTTTGTTAGAAGATTTAAAAAAGCCTGTTATTATTACTGGTTCTCAGAGGAGTATTGATAGAGGTTCTAGTGATGCTTTTATGAATCTTATCTGCTCAGTCATTTCTGCTTCAAAATTAAGTATTGGAAAAGTTTTTACTTGTATGCATGGGACCATTAATGATGATTTTTGTTATTTACTTAATGGAACTTCTGTAAGAAAAATGCACACTTCTAGAAGAGATGCTTTTCGTCCTGTTAATTCTGCTTTTTTTGCTAAGGTTTTCCCAGAAGGAAAAGTTGAGTATAATAATAAAATAATTCAAACAAATAAAAATAAATCTAAAGAAAACAAAATTATTAAATTAAATCAGAATGTTAATTTGGTTTATGTTTATCCTGGTATGGCTCCAAAATTTGCTTCTGCTAAGACAGAGGGTGTTGTTATTGCTTCAACTGCTTTAGGTCATGTACCTACTCAAAAAAATTCTTTGATTCCTGAAATTAAAAAATTGACTAAAAAAAAGATTCCTGTGATCATAA
>CAZNAM010000023.1:0-11125 GCA_964571335.1 uncultured Methanosarcinales archaeon
ACAGCAGGGTTGCTAAGATGGTTGACAGTCCAAATCTTCCTGAATCTGAAGCAGCATTTATGGTTGAAGAAAAAGGTTTAAAGGATGTTTAAAAGCAATTGATAACTTTTTTATATTATTACTTTTTCTTTTTCTTTATTTTAGGTATAAGGGGTAAAATATGTATAAAAAGAAAGGAAATAACCAAAATATTAAACCACCTGTAGAGGTTGGTGAAGAGTTAGATGTGGTCATTGAAGCTGTTGGTGAAAAAGGAGATGGTATCGCTAAAAAGAATGGTTTTGTTCTTTTTATCCAGGGTGCTAAAGAAGGTGAGACTGTCAGGGTAAAAATTACTAAAGTTTTGCAAAAAGTTGGTTTTGCAGATGTTGTTGGAAAAGCTGAGTCTGTTCCTCAACCAGATAGACCAAAAACCATTGATAAGTTTCCTGATGCAGAAGAAGAAAAAAGAGACTATGAAGATACTGAAGATTTTGGGGATGAAGAACCTGAAGATTTGGAATGATTTTAATTATTTCTTTTTTTTAATTTTATTTTGTTTGTAATTAATTTATGATGTGGTTTATTTACGCCAACCCTTCTTTATATTGTTTTTAGAATTATTTAGTTATTAGAAAATATGTTTTCTTTCTTCATAAACTTTTTAAGTAGATTCTAAATATTATTTTTGAATATGATAAATAAAGAACTTTTTTCATCAGAATCAGTGACTGAAGGTCACCCTGATAAAGTTTGTGATCAAATAGTTGATGCTATTTTAGATAATTGTTTAGAGCAAGATCCTGATTCTAGAGTTGCTTTAGAGACTGCTGTTAAAAATGGAACTGTTTTGGTTTTGGGTGAAGTAACAACTAAAGGTTATGTTAATGTTGATGAAATTGTAAGAAATACTCTTAAGGAGATTGGTTATGATAATAGTAAATGGGGAATTGATTACAAAACTTGCGGAGTATTTTCAAGTATTGGTTCTCAATCACCAGATATAAGTCAGGGCGTAACAGAAGGTAGTGGTTTATATGCTGAACAAGGTGCAGGTGATCAGGGTATGATGTTTGGTTATGCTTGTAATGAAACTCTTGAATTAATGCCTTTGCCTATTATGTTAGCGCATAAATTAGCTCATAAGTTAGCAATGGTTAGAAAAAATAATGTTCTTTCATATTTAGGTCCTGATGGAAAATCTCAGGTTACTATTGAATATGAAAATAATAAACCTAAAAGAATTGACACAATAGTTGTGTCTAATCAGCATTCTAAAGATGTTGAACTTGAACAAATAAGAAGAGACTTATCTGATTATGTGATTAAGGAAATCTGTGGAGAATTCGTGGATAAAGATACAAGAATTCTTGTTAATCCAACAGGAAAATTTGTTATAGGTGGTCCTCAGGCAGATGCTGGTGTGACTGGAAGAAAGATTATTGTTGACACTTATGGTGGTATGGGCAGTCATGGTGGTGGTGCTTTTTCTGGAAAAGATCCTAGCAAGGTTGATAGAAGTGCTGCTTATGCTGCAAGATATATTGCAAAAAATATTGTTGCTGCAGGTCTTGCTGATGAATGTGAAGTTCAGTTAGCTTATGCAATTGGTGTTGCAGAGCCAGTAAGTGTTTGGGTTAATACTTTTGGAACTGGAAAAGTAGATAATGATAGATTAATTACAGCAATCAAAGAAAATTTTCCTTTAAAACCAAAAGATATTATTGATCAGTTAGCTTTGAAAAGACCCATTTACAAAAAGACAGCAGCATATGGTCATTTTGGAAGAGAAGATCCTGATTTTTATTGGGAAAGATTAGATAAAGTTGATGAATTGAAAAAAATTCTTCAATAATTTTTTTATTTTCCTTATTCTACCAAAAGATTTATAAACAAAATACCGAAATTCTTGTTTCTATTACCGAAGCTTCATGCTCGGCTATGAGTGTGATGCACTGCTGTGTGAGGTAATAAAAAACACAGATGAGGTTTTGAAATGACAGAAAAAGAATTATTGGTTGCTCAGGATACCTATTTAAAATCAGGAATCCACATTGGTACAAAATTTAAGACAAAGTATATGGCTCCTTTTATTTATAAGACTCGTCCAGATGGTCTTTCAGTTTTAAATTTACAAAAAATTGATGAAAGAATTGGTATTGCTGCTACTTTCTTATCTCAGTTTGAACCAGAAAAGATTTTGTTGGCTTCAAGAAGAGAAAATGGTTGGAAAGCAATTAAAGCTTTTGCTAAATCTGTTGGTTGTAAAGCTTTTGCAGGAAGATATCCTCCAGGAATATTGACTAATACTAATCTTGAAACTTTCACAGAGGTAGATGTAATTATTGTTACAGATCCTTGGCCAGATAAAAACGCTGTTCAAGACGCTTTGCGTTTAGGTATTCCCGTCATAGCTCTTTGTGATACTAACAATCAAAGTAATTGTATTGATTTTGTACTTCCTTGCAACAATAAAGGTAAAAAATCTTTGGGTTTGATTTTTTTCATTCTTGCAAGAGAATTTTTGAAGAAAAAAGGCCAGTTAAAAGAAGGTCAAGAACCACCTTTCACTATTGAGGATTTTACTGAAGAGTAAATCCTTTTATTTCTTTTTCTTCTATTCTAAAATAAAATTCTTTTTCACCATTTATTTGATTGTGTTTTTTTATTTTTATTTTTCTTAATTTTTCAATTATTTTTAGTTCAATTATGCAGTCACTATGTTCTTTTATCACATCTCCTGCAAACATTTTTTCCTCTTCAATATCGCAGGAATGATATACTTGTGCGGTCATAATGATTGGTATTTTTCTTTCTCTTGAGATTTTTTTTAATTTTTTTAGTTGTTCATAGTATTTTCTTTTATTATCTATGTTTATTTCAGATCTTAATATTTTATTTGATGAATCAAAAATAATCAAGCCTATTGAATCTATTTTTTTAGTGCATAGTTCATTGATTATCTTGTCTTGTTGTTCAAATGTTTTTATTTTTAAGAATAAAAAATCATTTATATTCTTGAATAGTTGTTTTATTCTATCTATTATTATCTCTCCTTCTGTGTTTAAAATCAATATTTTCTTTCTATTTTCAATGATTTTTTTTGATGCAATTAAGGCAAGATTAGTCTTTCCAGAATTTGAGGGTCCATATATCACAGTAATCCCATCGATAGGGTAGCCTTTTATCTGTTTATCTAAAAGTTCTATTCCAGTAGATATATTTTCTTGCATTTTATCTTGTATTACCCCAAACTTTTTAAAACAATTTATCTGTTTCACTCTTTATGACTGATAAAAAAGGAAAGCTGTTCAATTGGCTTATTCCTGTTGTTTTATTTGTTTTTTTGTTAGGTTTAAGAATGTTTTTTTCTTTTAAGACCGAATTATTAACACTCAATTCTTATAAATTTTTGGTTAATGCATCTTATTTATTTAATTCTTTTAATCTCCCTCATATTAGTTTTTATTTATTATTGTCTTTTTTGTTGTTGTTCACAAAAAAAATCATTATTATCAAATTTTTCTCTAATATTTTATTCATTCTTCCAAGTATCATGATTTATTTAATATCTTTAAGGATTTCAAAAAGCAAGTTTTTTTCTTTTTTTTCAGCGACTTTAGCAGGATTGCTTCCTTTATTTTTTGCAGATACTTTTGATTTATTATCTCCCTTGTCTTTAGCCTTGTTTTTAATGTTCTTTTGTATTTTTGCTTTTCTTAATTCAGAAAAAAATAGTTGGAGGATATTATTTATTGTTGGTTTTATAATTTTAAGTTTCACTCATTGGATTGTCATTTTTTTCATTTTAGCTTTATTGATTTACTATATCCTGCTTCGTTTTGAGGGTATAAAACAGACTGCTTCAGAAACAGAATTATCTTTGTTTTCAATTTTTTTTGGTTTATGGTCCCAAATTCTAATATATAAAGATTTTTTATTTACTCATAAATTGAATATTTTTACTTTCAATGTTCCTTCTGAATTAATCTCTAATTATTTCATTAATTATTCTTTATCCAATATCATGACTTTTTTAGGAATTATTCCTGTTTTTGTTGGTCTTTACGTTATTTACAGATATTCTTTTGAAAAAAAAGGAAAAGCTATTTCCTTTATTTCATCTTTTGTTGTTTCAGCAGTAATCTTTTTTTTCTTAAAGTTGTCTTTTACAAAAATTGTTTTATTTGTTCTTGGTCCTTTATTTTGTATTTTGCTTGCAAGGGGATTTTATGATTTTGTGTTTTATATCAAACAGACAAAAGGAGTTAAGTTTTTATCTGTTGGTTTTATTTTATTATTTTTTGTTATTATTTTTTTAGTTATTCCTCCAGCAATTTATTTTTCTTTTTCAAATATATCTTCAAGATCTTCCGAGGATTTAGTAACTGCTGCCCTTTGGCTTAAAGATAATATTCCTGAAGATTCTGTTGTTTTAACTTTGCCAAATGAAGGTTCTCTTGTTAGTTATTTTTCAGATAAAAAAACAGTCATTACTGATGATTTTTTAAAATTTAATGATGTTAATGATAGATTTTCTGATGTTTTTAGAATTTATACAACTAATTTTGAGACAGAAGCTATTGGTTTAATGGAAAAATATGATTCTTCTTATATTGTTATCTCTCCAGAATCCAAAAAAATATTTGAATTTTTAACTCCTGCTTATATAAAAACAGGAAAGTGTTTTAAGAAGATTTATGATGGTTCAACAGATGTCTATATGAAAAGTGAATCCTGCAAGTTAAGAGTTATTTGAGGTTTAATCATGAAAAAACGTTATATTTTTGCATTATTTGTTTTGTTTATCTTATTTTTACCTCTTTTACTTAGATTATTGAATCAAAATTATGCTCTTCCAGGAACAGATATTTATTCGTATCTTAATAGGAAATCTGTTGATGGTGAATCTTCTTTTCTTGGAAGTTTAATATCTTATATCCCTTATATTCTTTTATCATTCTTACCTTTGATTCTTACTTTAACATCTTTTATTTTATTTTATTTGGTTCTTAAACAGCTTAAGGTTAAGAATATGCTTTTGTTTTTTTGTTTAGCTATTTTTGTTTTATCTCCTTTTACTCAATCTCTTGCTTTTTTTATGACTTCTGCAAGTTTTGTTCTTCCCTTATTTCTTTTAGGTATATTGTTTTTGCTTAAGAAAAAATTAGTTTTTGGTTCAATTCCTTTGATTATTGCTTCTTTGATATCTCCTGGTTATGCAATAGTTAGTATTCTTGTTTTATTTTTAATTAATAAATATTTTTTTAATAACAAAAATATTTTTTATACAATAGGAGTTATTTCTGTTTTGCTTTTAATCTTTCATATTGGTTCTTTGTTTGATTTATCTGAGATTTTTGCTTCAGGTATTTTTGAGACTTTTTTCAGCGAGTTTGGTTCTTATTTTGGTTTTGGTATTTTTGAGGTATTTCTCGCAGTTATGGGTATTGCTATTTTATTCAAACATAAGAATAAATTCTATTCTTTAATCTTATTTTCCTTTCTTATTGTTTTCTTTTCTTTTTTCTTTGTTAATTTAAGAATTTTTTCTTTATTGATTATTAGTTTTCTTGGTGCTAATGTAATATATCAGCTATATTGCAAAAAATGGTCTTTTATTAATCTTAAGAATATTGTTTTATTGACTATTTTTTGTGGACTTTTTTTTGCAACTATTTTTCATGCAAATTATATTTCAGATTCTCAGCCGTCAATTAATCTTGCAGAAGGTGCTTTGTTATTAGCTTCTAAAGAACCAGGAACTGTTTTAACTTTGCAGGATTATGGAGATTTTATTAAATTTTATTCAGGTAAACAAAATGTTTTGCCTCATTCAGATATTTCTTCTGCTTTATATAGAGATTATCTTAATATGTTTTATTCTGATGATATTTCTGAAACAATAAAATTATTTAAGAAGTATGATGTTAAATATATTATTATAACTTCAGATATGCTTTCTGGAAAGATTTGGACAAAAGATGATGAAGGATTATTATTTTTAATTAAAAGAAGTGAACATTTTAAAAATATTTTATCAACAAAAAATATGCATATTTGGGAGGTGGATTATGCGTAATAAATCAATATTCTTGTTTGTTCTTATGATTGTTGCTTTTGTTTTTTTGTTAGGTTTGGGATTAGGTAATTATTTTGGTTCAATTGATGCGAAAGCAGGAAAAATTTTGAAACAGTCAGAATTAGACGCTGAAAGTTTTCTTATTGAACAGCAGTTGATTGATACATTTGGTTCTAATTGTGATATTTCTAAAACAAGACTTTCTGCTCTTTCTGAGCAATTATGGCAGTTAGGAAAATCATTGGATTCTGATTCTGCAAGGGAAGAGCTTGGAGAAGAACAATACAATTTTCTTAAGAGAAAATATCATCTTATGCAGATAAAGACTTATTCTTTATATAAAAATTTGGAAAATAATTGTGACAAAGAATCAGATATTATCTTGTTTTATTTTAATAAGAACAATCCCGCCAGTAAAGAGCAGGGAGATATTCTTGACAAGATTGCAGAGAATTTTGATGCAAGAATTTTTGCTATTGAATTTAATTATGCTCCTGAGATAAAATTTTTGGAAAGATATTATAATATTGATAAAGCTCCTGCAATTGTAATTAATTTTCAGGATACTTTGATTGGCGTTCAGGATTTTGAAGTTATTGAAGAGATATTATTAAAATGGAAAAAAGAGTAAAAATTATTATAAGGAGTTTTTTTATTACTCTTTTAATTTTTGGACTGGCTATTTTATTAAATCATGTTTTAGATTCTTTACGTATTGAGGTTATTAATGATGTGATGGAAAAACATGAACTTGATAGAGATGCTTATCTTGCAGAACAGATTTTTATTGAGTCTTTTAGTGAATATGGTTGTGCTCCTTTAAGAACAAAATTTCATGCTCTAAAAGAAGAAATCATAACAGTTGGTACTGAGCTTAGCACATATAGCAAATTTAGTTTATTTAGAAAAAAAGATTTTGATTATCTTAAGAGAAAATATTTTATTCTTGAGTTTGAGATGTTAAACATTGTTCAAAAACTTAATGATATGTGTGGCAAACCTTATCTTCCTGTTTTATTTTTTTATGAAATTGATGACGAAGTTAGTGAAAGACAAGGTTATATTCTTGAAGAATTATCTAAATCTTTTGATGATAGACTGATTATTATTTCAATAGATAAAGATTATCAGGATGAACCGCTTGTAAATACAATTAAAAGAATTTATCAGGTTAATAGTGCCCCCACTTTAATAATTGATAATGCTAAGTTTGAAGGAATTCTTTATTCTTCAGAGCTTAATGATACTTTGATAAAACAATTAAGTCCTGCAGATCCTTATGGAAAATTACATAATTTAAATTATACTATTCGGGCAACAGGAATAAACAGATCTTTGCTGATTAAGGAATATGAAGATTCTGTTAAGACAGAAAAAGATCATTTTGCTAAAGCAGATATTATATTTTTGTTAGGTAGATTGACAAATAATGATTCTCTTATTTGTTCTTCTTTGAAAGAATTTGATTTAATAAATTCTTCAAATCCTGAAGAATATGCTTTAGTTTATGAGACTATTGCAAGTATTGATTGTGGACGAAACAAGAGAGCTTTTTATACTCTTGCAGCTGATGAATGGATGAAAATTGGTAAAAAATGGAGGGCAGATATGGATTATTTGCTTGCTTATGGTGATAATCCAAGAATTATTTTTAATATAACTCAAGTTAAACCAAATTTAAAAAAAGGTAATTATTCTAAAATGATTTTAGGTTATTCAAAAATATCTGTTGGAAGTCATACAAATATAGTTAGTCAGTCTGATAGGGTTTCTCGTGATTGGCTTTCAGGAATGATTCAAAATCCTTTTTCTGAAAATATTCTTAAATTATTTTCAGAAGTTCATGTTTTAAATAAACCTGATCTTATGGAAGATATTGGCTGGCATGAAGGTGGAAGAATTAGAGAATTAAAACAAGTTGGTGCTAAGAATTCTATAGCAGCAGGTACTGTTGTAGTTCACCGTGATGAAAAATGGTATGCTCCTGATGAAAAAGGAGTTTTTAGATTTGAAGTTCCTTTAGATAAAGTTTATTATCCAACTACAAGATTTTTAAGAAAAGATATTGCTGTTGTGATTGACACTCATGGTATTAATATGATTGTAGATCAGGCAATAAGTAATAATGCTTCTTTGGTTATAGGTTGTGGAGATAATCCTGCTAAAGCAGCAGCTGCAAAATATTTGAGTGATAAAGGTATTGATGTTGTTTCATTTCCTAATAAATTTTTTAATTTACTTCTTGGAAATAATGTTTCTGTTCTTGGGAGTCCTCCACTTAATCATGCTCCTACAAATATTCTTTTAGGTTACAGACCTTTGGAGATTGAAAAAAATTCTAAGATTGTTGTGTCTAACAGTTCTGATGATGTTTTTGCTTTGTGGTATTATCAGACACCTGTTGCTTATTTTGAAGAGATTTCAAAAGTTTTCCCTCTTGATTTATATTATTATACTTTTGATGATTTTCAACAGCAGATTTATCTTGTTGATATGGCAAGAAGAATTGATGCAGATTTGATTGCTACAAGGATTTATGATAAGACTGATTATTTTGCCGTCAGTGAATGGCTTAATGAAGATAAAGACCATGCCGCTATTTTATTTCATTCTTCATCTTATCCTTATGGAATAAAGATGTTTAATGATTTTCCTGAACAAACAACTTTTGGAGATGTTAATCCAATATTTGAATAAATATTAACAAGGTAATTATTTAAAAATCCAAAAATTAAACATGCATGGAATTAAAAAATGAAAATTAAGAATTTTTTCATAAAAAATTATCTCATGATTTTAATTCTTTCATTTACTTTTCTTGCTCATCTTTTTTTCTTTTTTAATTTTCATGAAATTTGGTGGGATTCTGGTGTTTATATTGGGATGGGTAAGTTTTTGTTATCTTTGGGAAAGGTTGGTTTGTGGGAGCATATTCGTCCTGTTTTTTGGCCAGTGATTCTTGGAACTTCATGGAAATTATTTCCAAACAATTTTATCTTAATTCCAAAAATTCTTGAGCTTATTTTAGTGGTTTCTTCTGTTTTTCTTATTTATCTGATAGGAAAAAAAGTCTATTCAAAAACAGCAGGAATTATTGCTGCTGCTTTTCTTGCTTCAAGCACTATTTTATTTTATCTTAGTTTTCATCTTTATACTGAAATTCCTGTTCTTTTCTTTGTTTTACTGGCTTATTATTTTTTAATCAATGATAAATCTTTTTTTGCAGGTTTGTTTCTCGCGATTGCGTTTTTGACTAAGTTTCCTTCAGCTTTGTTTCTTGCGATTGTTTTCTTTTTCCTCTTGTTCAGAAAATCTTATAAGCAGATTTTATATCTTGTTTTAGGTTCTTTTGTTGTTTTGATTCCTTTTTTTATTTCTAATATTGTGTTTTATCATAATATTTTTGGAGGTCTTCTTGATGCTCAGCAGGTTATAAGGAATGTTCTTGGTTGTAATGTTTTGAGAAGTCAGCCTTGGTATTATTATTTTTTTCTTATCTTTTTTTATGAAAATAAGTTTCTTGCTGTTTCTTTAGTTGGTTTTTTCAGGAAATCAAAATATTCATTATTAATAACAATGTCTTTGATTATTCCTTTGTTGTATTTTATTTTTCTTCCTTGCAGGGATTATCGTTATCTTGTTATGTTTCTTCCTTTTGTTATTTTGTTGGCAGGAGCTGGTTTGGAATTGCTAATCAACAGTTTCAGGAAAAAACAGTTCAAAGTTCTGATCTTGATTTCTTTAGTTTTAGCAGTCTCTTTTGTTGGTTACAGGATGGCTTTTGTTTTTTATGAAAACAATGAAGCAATTTCTTATTCTGCAGAGAAAGAATCTTTTTTTAATTATCTTGATAACAGGTCTGTTTCAGGTGAAGTCTGGACAAGCAATCCTGTTCTTTCTGCTTATTCTGATAATAAGTTGAATAAGATTTATTATCCTGTTTATGATGGTAATATTTCAACCACTTTTTTTAATTATCTGCATAATAATTCTGATAAGATTGAGTTTGTTTTTCTTGATAATTGTGGTGGAGGCATTATCTGTCATCCTGATGATTATGTCTGCAGTTCAAATAATGGTGAGATGATTTCTTATCTCAACAAGGAATTTAATCTTGTTTTAAAAACTTCAAAAAATAATTGTTGGTATAAAGTTTATCACAATTTAGCGTATTGATTAAAATCATTTCTTAAGTTTCAGAATATCTCCTATTGTTAATCCTTCTGCTTTTGCTCTCTTTCCTGTTTTTTCTTCTCCTATTTCTATCTCTTCAACTAATTTTATGTTTAGTATTTTTTCAAATCTTTTTGCTGTTTTTATTGGTGGTTCAAAACTTCCGTTTTCTATTTTTTGTATTATGCTTTCTTTTTCATTTAACATTTGTGCAAATTCTTTTTGGGTTTTTCCTAGTTTGTTTCTTTTATTTCTTATTAGTTTTGCAAAGTTTGCTACTACAAATTCTTCTCTTTCTGGTTTTTCTTTTCTTTTTTCTTCAATTTGTCCTTTTTTGACAATCACTTTTGTTTTTTTAAGCACTTTTCCATGTTTTGAACATTTGGTGCAAACACTTAGAATTACTCCTTCAATTTCTGTGTTATATAATTCTCCTTCTTTTCCACACATTTCGCATTTAGGCATATTATTTGATGTTTGACTTAAAAATATAAATCTTTCTATCACCATTATTGAATGATACTATTTGCTTTTAAAGTATTATTCTTTTATATGTAGATTATGTTAGATGAATCTTTCATAGAAGAGCATATTCGTAAAGCTATTATCAAAGGGGCAAATAAAGATGATGTTAAAAAATCTCTTGAGCTTGCTGGTTGGCCTAAAGATATTGTTAATGATTATTTAAAGAAAACATTTAAAGAGCTTCCTGTTCAGCCTTTAATAAGAGTTTCTAATATTTCAAAATCTTTTAATTCTAAAAATATAATTATTGATACTAGTTTTAATATTATGCCTGGCGAGATTTTTGGCGTTATTGGTTTAAGTGTAGCAGGTAAATCAACTTTGCTTAATTTAATGGTTGGTTTTCTTGATTTGGATAAAGGTGAA
>CAZNAM010000024.1:0-11054 GCA_964571335.1 uncultured Methanosarcinales archaeon
TCCAGGTTTTTATCCCATAAAATGTGTTTTTATAACAGTTTCCTTTCCCTCTTAAACATTGTTTTGTCCAGCTGCATACTTTTACAACTGAGTGTCTGCCGACTATTCTATATTGTTGTTTTTCAAACTTTTTTCTCTTTTCTTCTGTTAATATTGGTTCCATTTTTGTTTATTTTGGTTTGTTTTTGTCTTTTTTATATATTTTCAGTTATTTAATTAAAAATGTTTTTATATTGAAAATAATTTCTAGTTATTATGAAAAGAGGCAGACCTATTAGGAGTGAAGTTAGGCAGAATTTGATTGAGATTCTTTTTATTAAAGGTCCTGCTTGCGGTTATGAATTGCATAAAATATATATTGAAATATTTCCTAAAACTTCTAGAGAGAATGTTTATTATAATCTTCGTAAAGGTGTTAAACTGGGAGAATTTAATGTTGAAATGAAAAAAGTTGAGGGAGATTATAGTTGGGGTAGAACTGCTGAGAAGATTTTTTATTCTGTTAGTTCTAATGCTCATCCTAAAGGTGATTTAAAGGTGAAAGCTTTTTTTGAGAATAAGAAAATATTTTAATTAATAATTATTTTTCTTCTTTGTTTTCTTTATCTTCATCAGGAAGAGTTTGTATTACTAGTAAATCATCTGTTGTTAATTTTTCTCCTTTTTTTATTTTTTCTTGTACTTCTTTTTGTTTTTCACTTAATTTCTTCTTTTTTTGTTTTTCTTTTCTTTCTGTGCTTTGTTTCTTTTCTTCTTGTATTTTACCACCATAGTTTGCAACTGTCTTTAATTTTTCTGTTAAATTTGGCGTTATCTTGCCTATTTCTTCTTTTTTGACATTTATTTTTTTGTTGATTTCTTCTTCTTTTTTCTTTAATTCATCTATCTCTTTGCTTAATTTTAATGCTTCTTCATGTTTTTCCTGGCTTTTTTTTGCTTTTTGTTGTATTATATTATGAAAGTTATCTGCTTCTTTTTTTACTTTTTTAATTTCTTTTGATGCTTTGCTTGCTTTTTCCCAAACATCACTTAATTCTTTTACTGCTTTGTATTTTTTTTCTAAGTCATGTATTGTTTTCATCAATTTTTTTTCTTTATCAAAGCTTATTGCTTCTGTTTCTAGTTTATATTGCAATTTTTCAAGCTGTTCTTTTATTTTAGAAGGATTTTCTTTTATGCCTAATTTTCTTTCAGTTTCTTTTTTTTCTTTTATTTTTTCTTTATGTTTTTCAATCGCTTTTGTTATATTATTGTTTAGTTCTTTTCTTTTTACTTTTAGTTCTTTCACACTATCTGTTAGTTCATTTCTCTCTTTTTTTATTTTTTTAATTAGTTTAATTGTTTCAGAAATATTTTTGCTTATTTTATTTTTTTCATTAAATAAGGATTCTTTTTGTTCGTTACACTGGTTTAAACTCTGTCTTATTTCTCTTATTTCTTTTTTGAGTTCATCGGTTTTTTTTATTATGTTTTGTTTTTCTTCCGGTGTCAGCATTCTTTTTCCCTATCTAAATTTTTAAAAAATTAGAGAAAATTTGATTTTCTCTTTTATTTAGCCAAATAAAGATCCTAGTCCTGCAGCTGCCTTTTCTTCTGATTTCTTGTCATCTTTTTTCTCTTCTTTCTTTTCTGGTGCTGCTTGTACTGTTGGTGCTGCAATTGCGGGAGCTTGTGCTGCTTTTTCTATTGCTTCATCAATATTTACTCCGTCAAGACTAGCTATAAGTGCTTTTATTCTTGCTTCGTCTGATTTTACACCTGCTGCTTCTAGCACTTTCTTTACAGTGACTTCATCTATTTTTTGCCCTGCTTTGTGTATGAGCAATGCTGCATATACATACTCATTTGTCATTTTTATTTTCCTCCTTAAACTTAATTTTCTTTGTTTATTGCGGCTGCTTGTGCTTCTGCTTTAGCAAGTATTTTCGGTATTGTTTCTTTAGTCATTATTTCTGCTTCATCTGCTAAAACATATGCTTGTCTTGCTGCTTTTTCAATCATTAATTTGGTTGTTTCTTTTGTGAATATTCCTGCTTCAACAGCTAAGTTCATCGCATGTGCTGCTGCTGAACATAAATCTTGTTTAAATTGTTCTTCATCTACATTTAATATTTTCTTATCATAAATAGTGCCGTTTTCATATATTGCTACTAAATCAAGTCCAATTTCCATAGGCATTATATTTAATTTTGAAAGTATCCCTGCTACTTTTGCATTTATTTCTTGTCCTTCTCTTGCTACAATAGCTTCTTTCTTTACAGCTACTTTTCCACCTTCAACTCCTGCAATTACTCCAACTGCTGCAAAATCACTGATTATTGGTCCTGGTGCAAATGGTGTTGGACCTGCTGGTATAATTAAATCTCTTGGTGCTTTTTGTCCTGGTTTTGCAGGTGCAGAACTTTTGTTTTGTTTGATTATTTTAAATATTTTAAATGGATTTTCTTTTGTAAATACTAAAGCTGGAACTCCTCCCATGTATTCTTTTAATTTTTCAATATTTTTCAATCCTGTTTCTTCAAGTGCTCTTGACATCAATTTCTTTCTTGTCATGAACATTTCTACTTGTCCTTTCAGTTTTTTTCTCATCTGTTGTAATTGTGCACAGGGAAGATTTTCTAAGTTAAGAATTCCTACTATGGGATATTTTTGTGCTAACTCTTTCATTCTCTTTATTTTATCTTTCTTCTTTTGAGCGGCTTTGCACGTTATGTTTTTTTGTTTTTCTTTCATTGTTTTATTGTACCTTATTCAGTAATTTTGATAGGTTTTCCCATGGTTGTTTTAATTATGATATTTTTTATGTTATTTTTTTCTTTTGGAAGTGTGTGTAAAACATGATTATATACTGTAAGTATATTTTCTGCTATTTCTTCATCTTTCATAGTTTCATTACCTATCATTGTTTTTAGTGTTGCTTGTGTTTTTGCTTTTATTTTGATTGTTTTTCTTAATTTTTCAGCTAATGCTTTTAAGTTTGCATTTGGAGGTACAACACATCCCGCTTTTGGATTTGGCATTTTACCTCTTGTACCAAGAATTCTACCAAAAGTTTTAGCAATGTCTGGCATGATGTTTGCTTGTCCTATAAAAAAGTCATATGTTTCTGCTAGTTTCTTTGTTTTCTTTTTGTCTTTAAAATATGATGGGAAGTTATCCTGCATTATTGTTATATCACAATTATCTTTTGCTTGTTCAATTAATTCAGGACCTATAAAACATCCTATCTTTATTTCTTTTCCTTTAGAATAAGGTAGTTGTATCCAAGTTTCTATTTGGTTTTCTGGTTTTTTTAAATCTAAATCTTTTAAGTTTATAATTAGTTCAAAGGTTTGACTGAATTTTCTTTTTTTACTGGTTTCTCTTGATTTTTTTATTCCTTCAATAAATGTTTCTTTGTTCATTATTGCCCCTCCCACCTAAGTGGTTAAGTTATTGGGATTTATATGAAAATCAAGGTTTTATTTTTAAATCTTTCGTTAATAAGATATCACTTGCCAAATCTTCTTTCTGTATCGTGAAATTTATCAATAATCTTAACTAAATCTTCTTTTTCTATTTCAGGCCAAAACTTCTCTAAAAAAAACCATTCACTGTAATTGCTTTGCCATATAAGGAAATTGCTTGTTCTTGTTGTTCCGCCAGTTCTTATGATTAGTTCTGGTTCAGAATTGAGATAAAGCATTTCACTTATCAGGTTTTCATCAATATCTTCAATATTTATTTCATTTTTCTTGATTTTTTCAGCTATTTTTTTCACTGAATCAGTTATTTCTTCTCTTCCGCCGTATGCTATTGCAAAATTTATTGTTTTGTTTCCATTATCATTTGTCTTCTCTTCGACTTCTTTCATTAAATCTTGTAATTTTAAAGGCAACAATTGTTTTCTGCCAATAAATCTGATTTTTATGCCTTTTTTTTTCATTTCTTCAATATTTTTCTTTTTGAGTAATTCTTCGCTGAATTTTTCAAATAATTTGAATAAATAAGTGACTTCCTCTTTTGTTCTGTTTAAGTTTTGTATTGACAAGGCATACATTGTTACTTCTTCTATGCCTAATTCATCGCACCATTTTAAGAAATCTTTTATTTTTTCTGCTCCTGCTTCATGTCCTTTGAAAGAAACTATTCCTTTATTTTTAGCATATCTTCTGTTTCCATCAAGTATGACTCCTATGTGTCTTAATTTTTGCATTTTTTATTGTTTTTTTATT
This sequence comes from uncultured Methanosarcinales archaeon, assembly GCA_964571335.1. Taxonomy (GTDB): domain Archaea; phylum Nanobdellota; class Nanobdellia; order Woesearchaeales; family ARS49; genus JAFCDQ01. The sequence goes on from CAZNAM010000024.1 coordinate 4,215, forward strand.
TCTTTTATTAAAAGGTTATTGCTTTTTCCAGATTTCAAATAATTTTTCAAATTCTGTTTCTTTGACTTTTAATCCTGATTCAAGCAGAGCTATTGCGAGTCTTTCTCCTTCTTTATCTGCTCTTTCTTTTCCATATTTTAAATTCAAAAGGTCTTGTATTGTTTCTTTGCATAAAAATCCTTCATTCATCGTTATAACTTTTATTTCTTTGTCTGTTATGTTATGATTAGAAAGTTCATGTTTTATTAATTCTTGAATTATTATACTGAAATTTTTTCTCTCATCAACTACATAGCTATTTTCTCTTATTCTTTGTCCTTTTTTTATTCTGCCAAGATATTTGTCAACTTTTTGTCTTGATCCTTTAGAAGTCCATTTATTTCTTACAATATATGCGTATTCATTTCCTTTAATTTTTTTGGTTCTTACAAACATTTTATCAATTATTTTTTTGGTTGATGGAATTAATAAAAATAATGAAAAAGAATTATTTATTTAACTTTGGCTTTCACTTCGTCTTTTAATTTTGTGAATTGTTTCTCTATTCTCTTAGCCGCTGCTTGTAACACTTTTCTTGGATCTTCTCCGTCTGTTTGCAACACAAATTTTGGTTGTCCAACAAGGGGATGATCTATGTTGTATGCAGATGCTTTAACATGTTCGTCATTCCATAGTTCTTTTCTTAGCATGTTAGAGAATGTGTGATCTTCTCCTCTTATTTCAAAGACGAGTTTGTTCTTTTTTTCTTCAATTATATTTATTTCCATTTTAAAGTTAGGCACTATTTGTTTTTGCTTATTTATCATAGGATTTACTTTTTGTTTTTAAATGTTTTCTTTTGCTTAGACATTTTTGAATATTTCTCGTCGATAAATAGGTAAGCAAATTTTGTGACTTTTTCTTCTCATATTTTTCAATAGAACTCACTTTTGATATTTTGCTCTTGTTTTTCTTAATCCTTGTCTTTATTATTGGCTTAATTATCACTTTTTTTCTTCATTTCTTTTGTTTTTCCAGAAACAGGTGTTTTTTGGTATTTTTTCAATCAATATACTTTACTTTATTATTATCTAAAGTCTCACTTTTAATTTTGTTTTATGTGATTTTCCCATAAAATGATTGTTTTTTTAAGCTATTTTTGGCCTATTTCTATTCCAATTTTTATTTGAAATAACATTGTTTATTTGATCAAGATAATTTTTTGATATTTGATTTAGAAAAATCTGGTTCTCTTTCATTTTTTCATGAAAATATATCAATAGGGAATGTTTTATTTTTGAACTTTTTTCCAATCTTATTTTTTCAAGGAATGTTATCATTTTGCTAATTTTTAACTGTTTTTTATGGTTTTATGCTTATATTCCCAGTTTATTCTTGGGAATGTCCCAGTTTATTCTTGGGAATGTCCCAATAATATATAAATATTTCTGTTTATTGTATAATTTAAGTCGTAAAATGAGAGATTAGTTCATTTTGGTTTTTTTGAGATGTTCCCAAGACAGTCCCAGGAACGTTCTGGGAATGTCCTGAGACGGTCCCAAAAATGGAAAGATTTTTATATTTTTGTTCATTTTTTCATTAAAATGTTTTTTAGAAAGAAAAAAGAGCTGATGAAACAGGAAGTTAATTCCTTAAATCAACAATTATCGAGAGTGAATGAATGGTTATTTTATTTTTATCAGCAAAATCAGCAACTTGTTCATATTGCTAAAGATCATCAAAATAAGATTGAAAAACAAGAAGTTGAGCTTGATGAAATTGCTTTAATTTTAAAAAATATACCTAAAACTAAAGAAGATTTTAGACAGTTAGTTGATTCTTATTATTCATTTGATAATGTCATGGATAGACTTAGATCTATAGAAGCTAAATTTGATTATTTTGAAAATAAAACTCCCCAAAAGAAGGTGTATGTTGAAGCTACTAAGTCTTCCATTAAGGAAAAGGTTTTGAGAAATATTGCCAGGAGTAGTAAAGATTACATTAGAAATTTGGTTTTGAATCTAGTAAGCAAATATGATAAAGTTAGTGCCTTGCAGCTTAGGGAGATTATTGTTGAAGAACAGGGTTTATGTTCTAAGAGTTCTTTTTACAGGATTCTTGAAGAGCTTGAAAGAGAAGATCTTTTGAATGTAGTTTCAAGAGGTAAAATTAAGGTTTATGTTGATACTCCTAGAAGGAAATCAACAAGTCCAGAACAATAATCTTTTTAAACCCCTCATACTTTCTATCTTTTGGTAAAGGGGTGGTTTTGGATGAGAAGTCAACAGTTGTTAATTGACGGTGTTGATGGTGTGTCTCGTGAGCATATAAAGCAGATATTAGGTTGTGTTAGAGATGAGTTGGATGACCATAGATTGGCCATTAATGACAACACCTCTGAAATTCAAGGAAGTTTTGAAATTGTTAATCAGCTTGCTTTGAAAATTGATAAGTTACAGGAGCGTATAGACGAACTGACACTTATAATTAAAGGACAGAACAAACAAAAAAAGTTTTCTGTTACGCCTTTAAATTCTAGAGAAAAAGAAATTTTTAAGGTGCTTTATGAGTTGAATGAGAAGTTTGCTTTTGTGACTTATGAACAGATTGCAAGAAAAGCAGGTTTAACCAAAGAGATGATTTCAGCGTCTATTTCTTCTATGCTTACAAAAGGTATTCCTTTAATTAAGCGTTTTGTAGGTAGAACTTGTTTGTTAAAAATAGATTCTGATTTTAAGGAAAGACAAACTAAGGGAAATGTTGTTGGTCTTGATGTGCCTCTGACGCATTGGTTTGGCTAGCCGCTTTTATTTTTTCTTTTTTTATTTCGTTTTGCATCTCGTCTATAAGTTTGAAGCTTTGTTCAAGATGATTTTTGATGACATATTCTGCTTTTCTAAATGATCCTTCTATGTTGTTTCCGTTTAATTCGTAGCCGATTATAACTTTTCCATTAGCTACAAAGCTTGTTTTTTTCAATATTTGTAGATCCCGCCACCTCTTAAGATAGTCATACATTGTTTGTCTTTTTATTCCTGAAAACAATCCCATTTCTTCTACAGGCATGACTGCTATTTCAGGTCTTTTCTCTCTATTTGCTTGTTTTTTTCTTTCATAAAGTTCTAAAAGAAGTTTGTGGAATTTCGCTGTTCCATCTTTTTTTCTTGGAACTAAGCCAAATCTTATAAGGACTGTTTTTGCGATTTCTTTAGGGGAATTATCAATTGATTCAGCATGTTTAAGTTGTATTTTCATTTTTTCACCTTTTTTGTTTTATTTTTTATTTTTATTCAAATATTTAATTCTATCGTTTTTCCGACACTTGTTTTGTATTTTTCAAGAAATTCTAAGTTCAACAAACAAATTTTGTGCGAATTCTTTCATATTTTGATTCTAAGAGACTTTTTTTATTTTTTAATACTAAGACATATTTGTTTTCATAATTTTCGCACCACCACTGACTATCTTTTTCACACATTATCAGATTTTTCCGACAAAATCTTAAATCCCTCCCTTTTATAAAATATCATAAAATTGTCTTTTCTGGAATAATCCCCTCTATGTCGGGATAAGCAAACATTTTTTCTTATTTTCCCGACAAACGGGTTTAAGGTGTTTCAATTGAAAAGGTCTGGTTAAACAAGAAATTTTACAAACACTCACAAACAACTCTTTTTTCTGGGATTATTCCTTACAAATAGGTTTAACTTATTTTTTAATTTTGCTTTACCCTTATATTCATCTCGTTCTTTTTTACTTTCCAGGGCTTTATATTTCAATCCTGCAATTTGAATTTTTTTTTCATGAATTTTATTATCTTCAACGATAAAATTGATATACTGTGGATTTTCTTCAGGAAATAAATCATGAATTATCTTTGAAGTGTTGTATTTTGTTAAAGTTACTTTTTCTTCATCATGAGGAAGATTTGGGCTTAATAAAACAGATATTTTGTCAGTTTCTCCTAAATTACTTTTTATTGACTCAATTAATAACTTAAGATCCACTTTTTGATTATAGCTGAAATTTATTTTCATTTTATAGTCTTATTTTTTCAGTTTGTATTTAAATCATTCTATTTTAAAAAATATATGTTGAATTATATATTTTGGTTTATCTATTATATTTTTATCGGGATTACTCCAGAATAAAAATCAAAAAGTGAGTGTTAATTTTTTGATTTATTATTTTTTCACATCGTTAATTATGTTATTTTAAGATAAAATGAGTTTGGTTAGTGAGTTTTTGATAGTTTTAGAATTGATTTGAATTTAATATTCTGGAAACTTCATAAAATCAAGTTAGGCACTATCTGTTTTGTGTTTTTTAGAACTCTAAAATTAATGAATTCTAGCTTATTAAGCTCTAAAACTATAAAATAAAGAAAAGTGAGTTTTTATCTGATATAGCCAACTTGTTGATTTTCTTTGACTTGTTCAACCTTTTGTGCATTTTGCATTACACCCTTTAATTTCTGTTCAAAGTTTTTTGCTTCCTCTAATAAAGGTTTATAATCAACCTTTAATCCTAAATATTGATCAAGCATCTCTATTATTTTAGCTGCGGCTCTGCTGTCAGGAAGATTTGTTTTTGCTTCAGTAAACAAACAGGTTATTGGTATATTTTTTGATTTCAATTTTAACATTAATGCACTAGTTACTCCGACGATAATACCTTCTCCTAATTCATCTATTCCTATTTTTTTCAATTTTTTGCTGACTAAGTCATTTTTCGCATAATGAAATCCTCTGCTTGATTCTTGATTTACTCCACCTACTCCTTCTATGCTGATTATTTCTTTCGCATTTAACTGTTCTGCTATTTTCATAACCATATTTGCAGCTTTCCATTCTATTCCATTTGCACTTGTTATAGCGTGTATTATGACTAAATTTTTCTCTTTGTTATAGAATACTCCTATAGGATCAACCATGTTGCTCTTATGGATTGCTAATGTGGGTGTGGCTTCTTCAAAATAAAAGCTGCCAATTTGTTCGCAATTAAGGTGTTCAATAAGATATCCTGTTGCTATTGTTGCAACCAATCCTAATCCTGGAAATCCTTCGATTATTTTGACATTTTTTGGTTTTTTCCAAAGTAAGAATTCTTCTTTTAAATTAATTTTTCCTCTTTTTTCTACCATTTTATATTACTTATAGCATTTTTTTATTTAATTGTTTTGTTTTATGCTTGTCTGGAAACCTTTTTATACTACTTCATTTATTTATTATTAAAATGAGGCTGAATGATTTTCCTATGTTTGCAATGTTGTTCTTTGCAGTTTTTGTTGTTGCAATAGGTTTACTAGGAACAGTTAATTTTACTGCAGATACTACTGCAGCTGCTTCTGTTGATCATCCAGTTATGGAAGAAGGGCAAGAAGGCGGTATTGAAGTTAATAATGGTTCAATTCTTGCAGCAATTGCAGCAGTACTTTCTATAGGTGTATTGGTTGTTGCGGGTTTAAGAAATAAAGGTCTTTAATTTTTTAATAAAATTTCATATGTGCTGCCCGAATTAAATTTCCAATAATCTGTTGTTTCTTTTATGTGTTCTGTTTCTTTTTTTCTTTGTTTAATCATATTGATAAATTCTTCAGTTTTTTCTTTATCAAATTTAAATTCTTCTTCTGTTTTGCATTTATCGCTTCTGCAAAAGATTGTTTTATGTCCATCTTCATATTTTCTTATAGAAACATATCCTAAATCATCTTGTATCAAATAATTTTCTACATATTCTGGTTTTTCTATTTCTGGTTTTGCTTCAATCTTCCTTTTTGAGTTTGTTTTATGTGGTGATTTCCAGAATTGATCAATAAATTGTTTAATCTCTCCTTCATTGTTTTTCAAGAGCAAAGTTTCTTTTTCATCTAGATATCTTGTAATAGTTTTTGTTCCAAGCACAAAGTTGACTTCTCTTTTATAAGACAGTTCATCTTTTTCTTCAAATTGATATTTCATAAAATCTAACCAAGATAATACGAATTCATTTGAAACGTCAATGTTTCCTTTTTTGTATTCTTCTGTTTGTTTATATAGCAATTTTGCAAAATCAATTAATTCTTTTATGTCTTCTTTATTTTCAAAGTAAATCCATTCATTATTTTGGTAATTATTTATGCACAATGCTTCAGTTTTGATAGGGATATTGATTAGCAATTCTTCTAATTTTTTTTCTTTATCTAAGTTTATTCCTTTCCAACCATCAGCAAATTCCACATAATATCTTCTTTTTTCAGTTTCAGATAAAAAAACAGGATTAAAAAGTTTTTGTGTTGTTGGTTTTGCAGGTTGAGTTGCTTGATAATTATTTTTTATATCTTTACAACCTATTGTTAAACCTAACAAGATTGCTTCCAATCCTAAGATTGCTTTTCCGATAAAACCTATTTTTTTCATTTTTCTAAAAAGTTAAGAAAATACTTCAATTTTTGAAGTATTCTTTCATTTTGTTAATTGTAACTTTGTCTTTAAAGTCTTCATGCAATAATTTCAGTTGTGAACTGTTTAAGTAATGTCTAAAAGGTTTTCTCCTGTTATTTTTTTCCACAACATTGTTTATACATTCATACATTTTTGATATTTCTTCAATTCCTGCAGTTTTTCCAGAATCTAAAAGTCCGTTTCTTTTTAGGAATGTTTCTGTTTGGATTCCAAAGTCATTCCAAAAAACAAAATGATCCTCATGTATGTCTTTGTCAACACACAGATTAAATTCATATGGTTTTTCAGTATTTTTGTCAACTTTGATTACTAAGTATTCTCCATCTTCATCATTTATTTTTGAAGCGTTCAAAAATTTACTTTTTCTGTCTTCAGAAATATGATTTAAAGATACTTTTATTTTTTCATTGTTTAA
>CAZNAM010000025.1:0-5925 GCA_964571335.1 uncultured Methanosarcinales archaeon
CTCCTTTTAATTCATTTTCCCATTTTTGAATCTGTTCTCTTCTCTCTTCTTCTGTTTCAGCATATTTTTTTTTAGCACTTTCTTTGATAAAACCATAAATAATCAGTTTTTTACTTCCTTCAGTCATTCTTTACCTCTTTTTAATATTAATTAGAATTTTAGTATTTAAAGCTTATGTTGATTTATTATGTTATTTTAAATTACCAAGTTCATAAATCTATTTTTAAATTTTTAAGCTGCACATACTTTTTTATAATTATCTTTCTAATGAATCAGCACATTAAAAAGAATTGTTATTTTGCAAACATATAAAAAGCCAGACAATTTTGATATATCATGCTTAAATTTTGGAATATTTTTTCAGGATTTGGAAATAGCAGAAGCAAAAACAGATTAATATATACTTTTGGCATTATGATTCTTTTTTTTATGCTTTTTGATGGAATAATAACATATCTTATTCCGCTTGTAATTTCTGAACAGGGATTCTCAAAAACACTTGTTGGAATCATTATTGGAAGTGCAGCAATATCTGGAGCATTTTTTGATTTTGCAATATATAAAATTTTCAAGAATGCATTTTATAGAAGGCTTTTCATTATTATGTTTGCAGTTTGTTTTGTTTACATTTTTCTTGTCTGGAGTGCAAATTCGTTTTTGTTATACCTCCTTGCTATGATTATTTGGGGTTTTTATTATGATCTTAAAAATTTTGGAACTCTTGATTTTGTGAGCAGATATTCTCCAAAAAAAGAATTATCTTCAAATTTTGGCATTCTTCAGATTTTTCAGTCAATCGGTTATCTGCTTGCACCTTTAATAACAGGTTTTGTTGTAATAGATATAGTTGGTTGGAAACCATTTGTTTTAGCGACAGTATTTCTTTCAATATCTGTATTTTTCTTTGCAATTCTTTTAATTAATGCATATAAAAGAAAGCAATATACTCCTTCTCATGAAAAATCTTCTAAAAAAAATATTTTTAAACAGCTTATACTTTGGAAAAAAGTAGGAAAAGTAATCTTACCTGTACTTATTTTGGCAGTTGTTTCAGCATTATTTGATTCATTTTTTATAACAATAGGACCTCTTTTAGCTGAAAGTTTGCCATTAGAACCTTTTGATGGACTTTTTATGTTTGCATATTTTTTACCCCCTGTATTGATTGGTGGATTTGTCGGACGCTTAACCAAGAGGTTTGGAGAAAAAAAGACAGCTCTTTTTGGTTTGCTGATTGGAGCTTCTATTTTATCAACATTAACACTGTTCAAAAATGCTTTGCTGATAATTTTAACTGTATTTTTATGTTCCTGTTTCGTATGTATTTTATTTCCAGTAATTCAAAGTATATATGCAAATTACATACAGGAATCACCAAAGATAAAGAAAGAAGTTCAGGAACTTGGAGATTTTTTTTGGAATTTGGGTTATATAATAGGACCAATTACAGCAGGAATTATTGCAGATAATCTTGGAAATACAGCCACATTTTCAATTTTGGGACTGATTGGTATTGCTTTCTCTGTTGTTTTATTTGTTTTAATACCTAAAAAAATAAAATTTAAGAAATATTAACTTAAACTACTTGTTCCAGAAGGCATCACTCTTATTATATCATCTAATCTATTTTTTATTCCTAATTGTTTTTCTATCTTTTTAGCTAATTCACTATTCTTGAAAGATCCTGGCTTAATCACAATAAATTTCTCGCAATGTTTTTTCACTGCTTCAATTGGCCCTCCCATCACTTGCAAAGATTTCAACAAACCTATTCCTAATTCCAGCACAGAAGAATGATTTTCTCTTTTCCCTTTTACCATGAATGATCCTTTTGGCAGAGATACATCTTTGCTTATTTGATTTCCTTTAACAATAAAAACATCTGCAAAACTTAATCCTAATTTCCATGCTTTAGAATAGCTTGCTGTTGAAATTGCTAATTCTTCTTTTGTTTTCTTTCCAGGAACTTTCTTGTCTGCCTTGATTACAAAAAATGGGCTTCCTGGCATTTCGGTGTGAGCTACAAATTCTTCTTTTTCTGTGTGTTTTTTAATGATTATTTCATTAGTTGTTGCATCTTTTCCACCTATGCATAAGAATCCTTCTGAGCTGTAAAACCATCTGAATTTTTCATACCATTCTTTTTTAACTTGTGCTTTTTCTTTTTCTTGTATTTTTGTATCTCTTTTTTCTTTATTTACATTTATATTATTCAGTTTTTCTTTGAATTGTTTAATGACTTCTTTTCCTCTGCTTATTTTTTTATTTATTTTTTTTGCATTTTCATAATACTTATCAGCATTTTGTTCTATTGATTTGTTTATTTCTATTTCTATTTCCATGATTAAATAAAAGAATTAAGATTACTTTTTATATCTTATGTTATTTATTCATTTAACATAGCATTTCTGAATTATCTCAGCATAATATTCTATCTACCTTTGTTGGTAAACCATTAATATATCTTCTTTTTTCTTCTTCACTTATTTTTCTGCTTCTTATAATGTAAGGTTTTCTGCAATTTCTGCATATTATTGTTCCATTATCATTATAGAAGTTGGAAGGAACACCTTCTTCTATTACTGTTGTTATGCAATTTTCATTTCCACAAAGCAAATAAACATATTTTTCAATAACTTTTCCATTTTTTATTATGTTTATTGTGGGTTCTGGTGATCTCATACTTATTTTTTTCAATTGTCTTTCTTCAAATTCTGTTAATTCTGTTTTTAGATAAGATTTATTATGTTTTTCAGAAGTACAGGATATAGAATATTTTTCATTTAATTTTAAAATATCTACTAAATCTTTTGATGCTCCTGTTTCTAAATGATCTATTACACTTCCATTCTCTATTTTTTTGACATCTAAATTTCCTTTGTCTAATTGTTTAATATCTCTTTTTAAACGATTATTTCCAAATTCTAATGACTGTGGCAGATGTTCATTAAAAGTTATGTATCCTTTATGATTTAGGATTAAATATAATATTGCTTTTGTCATAAATATTCCATTTTCTGCTTGTACATATGCTTTGAAGTTTTTAGAATGAACTACTTGTCGAGTTATTTCAGAAAGTTCACTATTTATAGGAAGAGGATGCATTATTTGAATTTTGCTTCCAGCAATTTTCTTTAAATCAATTCTATATATTTCCATTAATTCTTGAATTTTTTGAGGAGAAATATTTTTCATTCTTTCAAGCTGAAATCTAGTCATATAATATGCATCACTTTGTTGTATAACTTCTTCAACAGTTGGTTTTCTTATGACTTCAATTCCTTTTGTTTGTAATTTTTTTATTAAATCGTCTTGTATTCCAAATTCATCTTCTGCAGACCATCTTATTTTTACATTTTCAAAATTGGATAAAGCAAGTGTCAGTGATGTTATTGTTCTGCCATGTGCAAGATCCCCTCCTAATCCTATATTCAAATTATTAAGTGAATAATTATTATTCATATACAAAGTAAAAACATCAAGTAATGCTTGTGTTGGATGTTCATTCATTCCATCCCCACCATTTATTACAGGTATTTGTGCTACATCTGCAGCCCATTGAACAGAACCATCTATAGGATGTCTCATAACAAGTATATCGCAATGATTTGCTTCCATCATTGCTATTGTATCTCTTATTGATTCTTTTTTCATTATTGATGTTCCTTCTGTTCCTGAAAATCCTCTTATTTTTCCTCCAAATTCTTCTATTGCAGTTTCAAATCTAAGTTTTGTTCTTGTGCTTGGTTCATAAAACAAAGAACCTAAAACTCTTTTATCTAATGAAATTGTGTTCAGATATCTTTCATTACCTTTTTCAGATTCTTTCAATCCTTTTGCTATTTCACATAATTTCATAATATCATCTCTATCAAGATCTGTTATTGACACTATATCTGCATTTTCAAATTTATTTTCCATTCTTCAAACCTCCAAGACAAAGAAAATGTTCTAAAGAAAAAGTTAAAATCCATTTTTCTAGTATTTTTTTCATACTAAAATTAAGAATAATTTGTTTGTATTAATAAAGATTTATATTATTAAAAACAAGAAAGAATTTATACTAGAATAACTTATTTATAATTTTGTTTCTTATTTATAGAGATAATCATCTGAATTGATAAAAGATACTTTTATATTATTGAACTTAAATCTTAATATCATGGTGCAATCAGAACCTATAACAGATATTGCTTTAAACACATTAAACAAGAATAAACAGGCTTTGATTTTTGTGAATACAAAAAGAAGTGCTGAATCTTGTGCTGAAAAGATTAGCATTAAACTTAAAAGTAATCAAGAAACTATTGAGTTATCTGAAAAAGTTCTTAAATTCTTGTCAAAACCTACGAAACAATGCAAAAGATTGTCTAAATGTATCCTTAAAGGCATTGCTTTTCATCATTCTGGTTTGCATCCTAAACAAAGAGAACTTATTGAAAATTGTTTTAGAACTGGAAGCATAAAAATTATTTGTTGTACTCCAACTCTTGCAATGGGTCTTGATCTTCCTGCTTTTAGATCAATAATAAGAGATGTTAAGAGATTTAGTTCAATGGGAATGGTTAATATTCCTGTTCTTGAATATTTACAAATGGCAGGCAGAGCAGGAAGACCTGATTTTGATGATTTCGGTGAAGCAATTTTGATTGCTAATTCTGATGCTGAAAAAAATGGTTTGATTGAAAAATATATTTATGGTGAACCTGAGGATATTTTTTCTAAGCTTGCTGTTGAACCTGTTCTTAGAGTTTATTTATTATCTTTGATTGTTTCAAAAGTAATTAGAAGTCCTGATGATATTTTTGATTACTTCTCTAAAACATTTTGGGCTTTTCAGTATAAGGATATGGATAAGCTTAAATCAATTATTTCCAGAGTTTTGAAAATGCTGGAAAAATGGGGTTTTATTCAGTTTGTTGATAATAAATATTATAGGGCAACACTTATTGGAACAAGAGTTTCTGAGCTTTATCTTGATCCTGCAACTGCAATACATATAATTAAAGGAATTGAAAATTCTGTTTCAACTGAAAAATCCCTTGTTTGGCTTCATTTATTATCTGATACTTTAGAGATGAGACCTCAATTAAGAGTTAAAACAAAAGAATTTGAAGAGATTGAAAATAAAACTCTTGAATATGAAAATGATTTTTTAATCCCAGAACCAAGCATGTTTGATCCAGAATATTGTGATTGGATGAATGCTTTTAAGACTGCTTTAATGTTTGATGATTGGCTTGAAGAAAAAGATGAAGAATATATTCTTGAAAAATATGATTGCAGACCAGGAGAAACAAGAGCTAAATTAAATATTATTGATTGGTTAGTTTATTCTTCTGAAGAATTAGCCAGATTATTTGGTAAAATGAATTTAATCACTCCATTAAAAAGATTAAGGTTAAGATTAAAACATGGAATTAGGGAAGAACTGCTTCCTTTGATAAAGTTTGAAGGTATTGGCAGAGCAAGAGCAAGAAAATTGTTCAAAGCAGGAGTTAAAGATGCTGGTGATGTTAAAAAAACAGATTTTGAAAAATTAAGCAGTATATTAACTCCTAAGCTAGCTTTAAACTTAAAGAAACAGGTTGGTTCTTCTGGTTTGCCTGAAAGATTAAGTAAATTTTAAAAACTAGGATTTTTCTTTACTTTTTATGCCTCTATCGTTCAGCTGGATAGGACACTGGCTTGCGGAGCCTGAAACCGGGGTTCAAATCCCCGTAGAGGCGTTTTATTTATTTTCATCAATCACTTTAGTGAATTGACCCAACTTGCTCAACAAAAACAATTTTAATCATTAAAAATTATTAACCAGTCACTTTAGTGGCTTTACCCATCTTGCTGGGTGAGAATCCCCTGTAAAGGCATTATTTGTTTCTTTTATTTTATTTATTTTCATCAATCACTTTAGTGACTTTATCCAAC
>CAZNAM010000025.1:6025-11026 GCA_964571335.1 uncultured Methanosarcinales archaeon
TTTGTTTCTTTTATTTTATTTATTTTCATCAATCACTTTAGTGACTTTATCCAACTAAAAGCTGGGTGTAGTATCCCTTGTAAAGATATTTTTCTTTGAGATTTACTGCACTTTTCAAAAAACTTTAATGCTTGATTTCCTGCTTCATCTAAAGATTTTCCAAATGAAAGAAATCCATGGTTTTTCATTTCTAAAAAATAAAAATCATTTAATGTTTCCAAAACTCTTTCTGCTAAATCAATAGTTCCATAAGGTTCTTCTTTGGAAGTAATAGGAAGACCAAGTTTCTTTGCATTTCTTGAAATTTTTTCACAATGTCCATGAAAAACAGCTTGAACATCAGGTCTTGCTTGATATATTACATAATGAAGAATTGCTTCAGAAGATGGTTCTCTAATGCCCTTAAAATATACTATGCCTGCTTTCAAATCAACATAAGAAACTGTAACAAATCTATCATTTGTTTGGGATTCATTTAAACCACTTTGAGATGCAGTAATAATAAAAAAATTTTCACTATTATTTAATCTAAAACTAAGATTACCATAAGAACCACCCTCATAAGGCGGTGCAAGACCTTTTTCATGGAAAATATTGCACCAATATTTCAACCTATCAATTCTTGAATCATTTGGTAAATCTTCTTCTATCTTTTTTGTTTTAAATTTTATACCTTCATAAACCATAATAACTAGAGTGTCTATAAAATTTATAAATCTTGCTTATAACTATTTAGAAATAAAAATAAGAAATAAAATTAAAAAATCAATATTAAATATAGATATTAAAAAACATTCATTAATTTATTGAATTAATTTTTGTTTCATAAGCTTTCTTTACAATCTTCTCAAAATCACTCATTTTCATATTTTGTTTTATTGAAGAAACAAGCCGACTATTAACGTTATTAAGTTCATATTCTAAGCTTCCATTTGATTTCACCAATTTTTCAAAAACATCTTCTCGAATAGGATAAAATCCAGGTACAAAGGTTCTATTTTTTGGAATGTATAAAGTATAAAAATTTTTGTTTGATTCTGCTTTAGATTTAGATTCATTAAAAATAATTTTCAATATATTATCTTCATATAACAGATGTTCTTTCATTTGAAAGAATAATCTCAAAAATAGTATTTAAATATTTAGATTCTGTAAAACGCACACCAAAACACTTAAAAACTATAAAATAAATTTAAGCAGTTATGAAACCTGATAAATGGCCTAAAGAAACCTGGCTCGCCATCTTCACAGCAATCATAATTCTTTTTTTCATGACTCTAAATTCTTTTCCTGACAACTTAACTGGTGCTTTTAGTGTAGAACAAGATAGTTCTTGTGAATGGGATTTCTTGACAGACACTTTTGAAGCAGATAAAGTTATTTCTTTAGATCTAAATATTTTTTACAAAAATAATCTTAAATTCTTTGCAGAATCTAATGATGGAAAAATTTATTTAGAAAATAACTTATTAGTTTTCTTTCCTGAAAAGAAAGAAAATTTGATAAAAATCATTTCAAAAAACAGCAGAATTTCTTGCACTAAAACTATAAAAGTTTATGCTTCTCTTTGATATGCTGTCTTAAATCCAATAATGCATAGATAAATATTATTATCATGCTTAATTCAAAAAATCCATTTATATGTCTTGGTATATTTACTATTTCATTCATTCTTAATATTGTTATAACTTCTTCAAGTATGTAAATAAATAAAGCAACAAAAATTAGTTTCCAAGGAAATAATCTTACATGTTCTTTTCCTGTAAGCATAAATAATTTTAAGAAAAGAAAAAATGCAATTAGTACAAACACCAAATTATATAATGGTGCTACATTAGATAGCGCTATAATAAATTCGCTCAAACTAACCAGCCTCGCTTAATGTTTATTTGCACAACCAAAGCAACTATCAGAAACCCTAATACTGCTCCTGGAAGAACATGTGTCCAGAATTGTGAAGTATATATCCCGAATGTTTTTAAGATTCCTAAAATTTCTATTATTACAAAGAAAACTAATGCAGGTATCATCCATTTCCATGCATGAAGTACTTTTTTTTCTGAAGCAACTTTAAACAATAATACTGCTATCACTCCAGCAATTATTGATAAAACAACTGTTGCTATTTGACTTATGCCGTAAACCCAGTCATACATAGTTAGTATGATTTTTTCACCTCTTTAAAACAATTATTCATTTTTAATTTTATTTAAAGCTTTCTGTTATTTTATACAGTTAACTTAATTGTCTATGTCACCTAGCGAAGTCTTCCCTTTATTTCTTAAGTTAAATTCAAGTCTCAGGAAATAAGCAGAAAAAGAAGCGAAAGTAGTGTGACTTAGACATTATTAATTATTTCTTTGTCAATCTGTCTATCGCTTTCTTTATCTCATCATCTTCTTCAACTGTTTCAGAATTATCTTCATCAATAATTTTAATTTGAGAGTCTAAATCTATTACTTTTACTTTTTTCTCTCCTTTTAGAGAATGCTCAACTAGAAATGTTTCTTCTTTTATTCTTGATGCTATATCTTTCAAATCTAGTTTTTTACCTAAGGGTTTGCAAATCAAATCAAATCCGTCATTTTCATATCTTGGAAGCACATGTATGCATAATCTGCCATCTACATTGTCATCGCTTAAACCAGATTTTAATATTATGTTTGACCCTTGTGCTCCTAAACCTTCAAACACTGCTGTTGCACAAAATGATGCTGTATAAAAAAGGTGAGAAGATGATTCAAAATGAAGTTTTTCAAAATTTTCTTTTTCTTCATTTGAATAAATAACAACATGACCTAAACATACTGGTTTTTCTGGAATTACGCACAATACTTTTTCATCTTCATAGATTGTTTGTTCTTTTTCTTTTATTTCTTTCAAAAAGTCTGCATTTCCAAGCTGTCCTTTAAACCATTTTTCTGGGTTTTTTGTCATGTGATTTCTTATCATTAAAGGCAGATTTTTAGCTAACATCATACTAACCTGTTGCATTTTGTTTGAATCAATATTTCCTTTTTTATCAAATGAAAATTTGTTTATGTTGTCTCCTTTTTCTCTTGGAATTAGATGTATCAAAAAATGTGGTGATTGCTGTCCTGCAATTCCTCCATTTGCAATAAAAACATTAATTCCTGTGCTTAACATTGCTTTTTTTATTGCTCCTGCTATTTTTGGAAGTATTCCAAACATATGCTTAAATGTCTGTTGTGGAAGAAAAGGCATTATAGGATAATGCTCTTTTGGCATCAATAAAACATGACCTGATACACAAGGGTTTATGTCTAATATCCCAAATAATTCTTTATCCTGATAAACTTTTTGAGATTCCATCTCACCTTTTATTATTTTACAGAATATGCAATTCTTTTTCTGTTCTTCTAACTGTGCCTTTACTTCCGGCGGTATTTCTGACATTTTATTCTGTTTTTTTTGTTTATTTAAAAAATTAGTGAAAAGGTTTATAAACTATTAATGTTAATAATTATTTGTGAAAAAAAGAGGTTTATTGTTTTGGTTTCCGAGACTGCTTGCTGTCTTATTTATATTATTTATTAGTATGTTCTCTCTAGATGTTTTTTATCAAGGTCTTACTTTGTTAGAAACTCTTACTGCTTTTTTCATGCATCTTCTTCCAAGTATTTTTTTGATTATCCTTCTTTTATTTTCTTGCAAGCATGAATTAGCAGGAGGAATTATGTTTATTATTCTAGGTATTGTTTATTTAACAAAAGGCTGGAATTTTCCCTGGTCAGCAAAACTTGCAATCTGTCTTCCTTTATTTTTAATAGGTTTTTTATTCATTTTTAATAGTCTTAAAAGGCACGGGGGTGAAATAAATGGCAAAAAAGAAAGCAAAAAAAGCAGCACCAAAAAAAACAAAAAAGAAATAAAAACTCCTAAGAAAAAGTCATCAGTCACTAAAAAGAAAACAGTGAAGAAAAAGGCAGTTAAAAGAAAGACAACTAAAAGAAGATAATTTTATCTTTCTGTTTTTTATTTTTTTATTAAGTTTATTTTTTTATAATAACTTAAAAGAAAAAAAATTAATTTCTTCTGAAATAAAAATAAGCTAAAGCACACACAATACCTATTCCAAGAACTACTGCAAATGCGGCAGGAGTTGATAGTATTCCTGTTGCTTCATTAAATGTAACTCCTCCAGTAGTTTTTTCTAGTCCAGATTCTGTTTCTTTATCTGAATCTGCTGAATTAACTTGTGTATCTGTGTTGCTGTCATCAGTTCCTGTGGAATCTTGACCATCATCAGAGCCAAACATAATGTCTCCAAAAGGATTTGTCAAAGGTGCTGTTGTTGTCTGAGGAGTTGTTTCTGGTTGAGTGCTTGTTGCACTTGAACTGGATGAACTTGATGAAGATGAAGATCCACTACTATCAGAACTTCCACTTCCTCCTGTAGAACCTCCATCTGTAGAACAACTAGTTTTACAAATTCCTGAACAACATTGTCCTGATTGACATGCTTGATTATAAACGCAAGCTTGATTATTTGCTAATTTATTCACTAAAAGATCTAATTTAATGAATTCCCCTGAATCATCAGAATCATATTTAATCGTTTCTGCATTTATGCCCCATACCTGAAAAACTACATCTTCATTATCTTGAGTTAAGATATTTACAAAATAAGATCCTACTGTAGAAGTTGTAGTGCTTGTAACAATTGAATCATCAATTATTACCTCAATTTTTGTTCCTGATGGTGCAGTGTAACCGTCTATTGTTACATCTCCCCAATATCTTGTTGGCAGTGTTTGTGCTGTCACAAAACTGCTTAAAATAATAAATAAAAATAAAAAATTTATTTTTTTTTTAGTTTGCATTTTAATTTACCTCAAACCTGTCTGCTGAAGTCATTTTTATCCAGTATGGTTGATTGTTTGTATTATATGCTGTTGTTAAATCATCATTATTTTCTCCATCATCACTATATGCAATCCATCCTAAGTTTGAATCATAATACCAAACAACATCATAATT
>CAZNAM010000026.1:0-10687 GCA_964571335.1 uncultured Methanosarcinales archaeon
TAGATACTTTAATTGTAATACCTAATGATAAATTACTTGAAATTGCTCCAGATATGCCGATGCAGACAGCATTTAAAGTAGCAGATGAAATATTAACAAATTCAGTAAAAGGAATAGCAGAATTAGTAACAAGAGCAGGATTAGTTAATTTAGATTATGCAGATATAAGAGCAATAATGAGCAATGGAGGAGTGGCATTAATAGGAATGGGAGAAAGTGATACAGAAAACAGAGCAATAGAAGCAGTACAAAAAGCAATCAACAATCCTTTGCTTGATGTAGATATTTCTGATGCAACAGGAGCATTGATTAATATTGCAGGAAGTAAAGATATGACCTTAAATGAAGCAAAAAAAGTAGTTGAAGAAGTTTCTCAAAGACTTCATGAAGATGCCAAAATAATATGGGGAGCACAAATATATGAAGATTTAGGAAATACTATAAGAACAATGCTTATTGTAACAGGAGTAAAAAGCCCACAAATATTTGGACCAACAAAAACATTATCCTCTGCAAAAAAAGATGAATTATCTTCTGAATTAGGAATAGAATTTATGGAATAATCAAGCATAAATTTAATAAAGTAAATAATTTATAATTAAATTCTATGAAAGCAATAATTTTAGCAGCAGGTTATGCAACAAGATTGTATCCTTTAACTTTGAACAAACCAAAACCTCTACTCGATATTGGAGGAAAACCTTTGGTTGAGAGGATAATAGAAAAAATAAATGAGATACAGGAAATAACAGATATTTATATTGTTACAAACAATAAATTTTATGCTCCTTTTCTAACATGGAATTCACAATATAAAAGCAAAAAAAATTGTTTGATAATAAATGATAATACTTTGTCAAATAATGAAAGATTAGGTGCAATTGGAGATATAAATTTTGTCATAAATAAAGAAAAAATAGCTGAAGATGTTTTAATTATCGCAGGAGATAATCTGTTTGAAGATTCTTTATTAAATTTAGTTGATTTTTTTAATAAAAAGAAAAGTTCTATTGTCGCAGTTCAAGATTTAAAAGATAAAAGTTTATTAGCTAAAAAATTTGGAACAGTGGTAGTTGATGAAAATTTTAAAATTATTGATTTTCAGGAAAAACCAGAAAAACCAAAATCTTCTTTAGCATCAACAGCAATATATCTTTTTCGCAAGAATGATTTATTAGAATTAAAACAATATGTTAATCAAAAAGAAACTTTAGACAACACAGGTGATTTTATCAAATATCTGAGTTCTAAAAAAAATATTTATGTATTTATTCTTGAAAAAAAATGGTATGATATCGGCGGAATTGAAGAATTAAAAGAAGCAGATATGAGATATGGTGGAAATGAAAATTATATAAAATAATGTTTTGACTATAAATAATTATTTTCAATAAAATCATGAAAAAATTCTTTAACATTATCTAAAGAAAAAAACTTATCAATCTGTTTTTCAAGAGTCCCTTCAAAAGACTCTATTGAGGGAAAAAGAGATAACATAAAACTAACATTATCATTTAAAATCCAGTTATGCATCTTTTTTTCTGAACAACCATTATAATTTATTATTCCAGATCTTGCAAGTTGCATGAGACTGACACAACAATCACTCATACTTTCTTCTAGTTTTTTTCTTTTAGAAGGGATGTTAATAACTCCAAAATAAAAGGAATGACAAGTGCTTGAACCATTACTATTTGGTCTAAATCTATCAATATAATCATCACTATAACCATATCTTGGTTCTTTAGACTGATTATCTTCTTTTACGGGTTTTGGTCCAATGATACAAAGTTTTTTTGGAGTGCAAAGTGTAAGATTAAAAAAAGTATAAGGTGCTTTTTTAATATCAATAATTATTTTCTCTGGCTCAACCATTTTTATTCACAAAAATATTTTTTTATAATGATATAAAAAGATTTAGATGTTGTATAATCTAAATAGTGGTGATTTTATTGTTTTTCCGAAAGATTATTAAATGAAACTATTGCATAAAGCTTTCTAATGGAAGAAGAACCAAAAACAACAATAATAGAAAATCCAGCAAATCTACAATATAAATCTGAACAAGAAGAAGAAAAAACAATTCATAGAAAAGAAGGTTTAACTAAAAGATTAAAGAGATTTTGGATAGAGTGTGGAAGAGTTCTAAAAGTTACAAAAAAACCAGACGGAAAAGAGTTTAAATTAATAGTAAAAATATCAGCAATAGGAATGGCACTAATAGGGATTATAGGTTTTATTCTAAGTTTTCTTAAAGAAATAGTATTTTGAAATTATTTCAACAATAAAAAATAATTAGAACCAAAACATTTATAAATAAACATTATGGATTAAATATATCTTCTAATTTGGTGGAAAATAATGAGTGATGAAAGCAAGGAAGAAATGAAAACATGTATATTTGCATTGAGAACAACTGCAAATAGAGAGGATCAAGTAATGGACTTCTTAGTTAGCAATGTACAAAAGAAAAAACTAAATGTATATGCAGTAATAAGACCACATGGATTAAGAGGATATATTTTCTTAGAAGCAGAAAACAAAACAAATGCAGAACAAGCAGCATTTAATGTTCCTTATGCAAGAGGAATCCTACCAAAAAAAATTGATTATTCTGAAATAGAACATATGCTTGAACAAGTTAAAAAAGAATTAAACATAAGAAAAAATGATATTGTAGAAATTATAGCAGGACCATTTAAGAGAGAACAAGCAAAAATAACAAGATTCGACAAACACAAAGAAGAAGTTGTTGTTGAATTATTAGGAGCAGCAGTTCCAATACCAATGACATTAAAAATGGATTCAGTGAAAGTTATTAGAAGAGAAAGTGATGAAGAAGAGGAATAGAAAAACTTAAAAATAAACTATAAAATTGACTAAAAATGGCAAAAAAAACAGTAGAATGCTTAATTGAAGGAGGAAAAGCAACAGCAGCACCTCCATTAGGACCTGCTTTAGGACCTTTAGGAGTTAATATTGGACAAGTTGTTGCAGAAATAAACAAGAAAACAGCAGACTTCAAAAAAATGCAAGTACCTGTAAAAGTGACAGTTGATGAAGAAACAAAAGCATTTGAAATCACTGTAGGAACACCACCTTCAAGCGAACTAATCAAAAAAGAAGCACATATAGAAAAAGGTTCAGGCAATCCAAGTACTGATAAAGTAGCAGATATAAGAATTGAACAAGTCATAAAAGTAGCAAAGATGAAAGAAGATGCTACATTAGGAAAAGATCTATTCTCTAAAGTAAAAGAAATTATAGGAACCTGTGACAGCATGGGTGTAATGGTTGAAGGAATGAACCCAAGAGATGCAATAAAAAAAATAAATGAAGGCATGTTCAAAGAACAAATATCCTCAGGAAAAACAGAATTATCTGCAGAAGCGCTGAAAGAACTAGAAGAAAAGAAAAAGAAATTACAAGAAGACTTAGAAAAGAAGAAAGCAGACTTCACTGTAAAAGCAAAAGATATAATAGAGAAAAATAAGAATCAGCCAAGATCAACAATCAAAGCAAAACTGGTTGATGCAAGAATACCTGCACAATTGATAGAAGAATTACTGCCTGCAGAAACTGCTGCTAAAGCAGTACCAAAAGCTGCACCAAAAGCAGGAGAAAAGAAGAAATAATAATTTTATATTTTTTTTAATTAAAAAAAATAGCTTGTCCTACATTCTTAGTTGCTAAAAAGAAAGCAACAGCAGCAATGATTGCAAGAATAATAAAAACAATAATTCCAATTTTCATGATTAAATCCATCTTTTTTTGTTCTTTGAAATAATTCATTTAACAATCACCACCATAGAACCATTTATTTGACGAGAAATTTCATCAGGAAAAGAATAATTAATTATTATATTATCTTTTAATTTACCTTCAAGAACACAATCAGTAAGATGAAATGAACGAGTAATGCCAGAAGCCATAGTTGTTCTTTCACTAAAAGAACAATCCTTGAAATTAATCTCTTTGACAGCAATGTTAAAGTCATGCAGATTCTGTAATATTATATTGATTCCATCTTTATGAGCAGAAAAACCAATGCAATTAAAACCAGAATCAAAATTACAGCTTTCAGGAGAAATAGCCATTTCAATCTTTTCAGAACCATTAACTAAAAAAAATATGATTACTGCAATTAAAATAAAAAAACCATATTTTAATATGAATTTAATACCTGCAGCATTTTCCATTACAAAAATAATAACTGATTGTTTTTATAAAATTAACTGAAAAAGCTGTTCTATTATATATTTAGAACAAGAGAAATTCTTAAATATCCTTTTAAATAAGCAGAAATTACTATGATACAAGAAAAAACACAACCCAAACCTTTATTTTCAGAAAATTATAAAGCAGATTCTGCAGATTTAGCAGCAGGCAGATATGGCACTGAAGAAATGATTAAAATTCTTGGAGCAGAACAAACTTTTCAAAAAAGTTTAGAAGTTCAAGGTCAAGCTGCAATAATTTTATCAGAATTACATCCTGATATTGTTCCAATAGAATGTGCTGATGAATTAGCTAAAAAAGCTACATTGGAGTTTATTGATGCTGATAGAATAAGAGAACTAGAAGAACAAGAAGGACATGATGTAATAGCGATTAATACATCTTTAGAGGAAGTTGTAAGTACTGAAGCAGGAACACATATAAATAAATTTAAAACAAGTGCTGATACAACCCAACCAGTAAAAGCTTTGCAATTAAAAGAAGCTCTGGAAGTGATTATTGATTCTACTCAAAATCTAAGAGATATTATATTAGAAAAATCAATGGAATGGATAGATATTCCTCACATGGATACTACTCATTTATATGATGCAGTTCCAACTGTTGCAGGAAGACCTTTAAGCCATTATGCAGAAATGTTACAATCAGATCTTGAATTTCTTAGCTATGTTTATCATAATTCAATAATTGGAAAATGGGCTGATGCAACAGGAAATCATCATTCAGCAACTGCTTTAGGTGTTGATGGAATAAAAGTGCAAGAAGAGTATTGCAAAAGATTAGGAATTGGATTTATGGATGCTCCTGCTCAAGTGCCTGGATTAGAATTTGAAGCAGATATTTTCTATGCGTTAGCAAGATTAGGAATGACAATGGGCAATATCGCAAGATATATTGCAACTGGAAGAGGAGATGATGTAAATATTTTTGTAAATATGGGAAAAAAGAAAAAAGGAAGTTCTGCAATGCCACATAAAGATGCAAAAAGAGGAAATCCAACTGCAGAAGAACAAGTAATGTCAATTGCAAACTATTTAACAGGAAATTTAACAACAGCAATGATGAATTGCCAAATGCCATATGCAAGAGACCTTTCTGCTTCTTCAAATGCAAGAATCAATGTTGAAGACGGATTTAAATATATGGATCATGGGATTAGAAGATTAGCAAAAATAATTTATGATTTAGGCATAAAAGAAGACAGATGTAAAGAAAGAGTTTTGAGGAGTAAGGGGTGGTCAACTTCACAATTAGTTACGACCTATCTAACAGATCATAGAAAAACAGACAAACCTATGGCAAGATCTGATGCACATGACCTACTTGGTAAATTAGCAACTGAATGGGATAATAAAACTCCTTTTGTAGATGCTCTTTTACAAAATGAAGAAATAACATCTAGATTAGATGAAAATACAATAATGGAAATAACAGACCCATTAAAATATATTGGTCTAAGCAAAGAAATAGTTAAAATAGTGTATGATAAATATCATAAAAATAACATTTTAGAAACTGAAAAATAAAGACAAACATTTAAAAACGCCAAAAAACTTTTTATTATAAATGGCAATTATAAAAGGGGCTAAGATAGCTAAGAGAGTTATAACACTTTTGATAATAATTGCTGTAATAATAGTTGGCTATAAATTTCTAACAAACGAACCTGGAATCAAACCAATCACAGAAAATATAATAAAATTAAGAATAACAGAAAATCCTTTAGATAAAGCAAAAATAATATCTTCAACAGATAATATGATTACTAAATTAGAAAGTGATGAAGTTAAAGAAAGATGGAATCAATTAACAAAATGCCTAAATAAAGAATGTTCAGATACCCAATACTTTAATTTTTTAATAATATTATTTTCTCAATATCCTGAAAAATTAGCAAAAACAGACTTATTATTGAAGATTTTAGCAATACAAAGATATTGGGGAACAGAAGAGGTGGTAGAATTCTCAAAAGCAATGAGTTATGTAGACGAAGAAATACAAAAAATGCCTTCAAATACTGTTAAAAAGAAATGGCAAAATGTTATTGACTGCAACAATCTTTGCGACAAAAAAAATGATTATTTCTTAGAATTAATACAATCTGTTTTGAATTGATCTGATTAATGAAGACTTCGCTAGGCGGCATAGATATTGTAGTTTGAGATATAACAGAAATATTTAAAACAATAAAAAGTATTCTTTTAAAATAATGAGAAAAGGAAAGAGAAAAGCAAGGCAAGTGATGCCAAGAATAAGTTCAAAAGGGGAAAAAGAAGAAAATGAAATCTATAAAAACTCTGAAATAGAAACTGATGAACCTATTTCTGAAATATATGAACAAGAAGATGCACATTCAAGGATAAGATCAAATTTACATAATGCAGTGCAAAGATGGAAAGAAGAAAAAGACATTCTAAAAGAAGAAAGACAACCAGGAGCAATGACTAAAATATTTAAAAAATTCTTCAAAAAAGACAAAAAAGATAATGCTGATTATGATGAAGTCAAGAAATTTCTAAGCAAAATAAGTTTATACAATCCAGAAGAAACTGAGGATATTAATCTTGATAAAATAAAACAACAAATAAAAGAAGAACCTGCCAGAAAACATGAAAAAAGTATAATTGGAGAAAAATTAGAAATAGAACAAAAGGAAGTTAGGGATATTGAAAAAGAAAAACAAAAAATAGAACAAGTAAAAGAGAAAAAAGAAAAATATATGCAAGAAATAGAAAAAAGAAAACAAAAACATAAAGAAGAAATAGAAGAAGCAATAAAAAAACATAATGTTCTGCATAAAGAAACAGAAGAACCTAAAGGAATTTTCCATAAAAGAAGACATCTTGACATAATTGAAGAAGAAATCAAAGAAGAAGATCTTGTTGAAACAGAACAGGAAATGCCTGAGAAAGAAGTGAAAAAAACAGGAATTAAATTTGATAAAATCAGACAGAACGTAACTGATAAGATGGGATTGATGCATGCAAAATTAAAAGAAAGTATACATAAAATAAAAGGAAAAATACAAAAACCAATAGAATTAAATGAATATCCTGAAAAATATCTAAAAGAAAAAGATGATTACAAAGAAAGACAAAGATATTTTCTCAAAAAACAAAAAGTCGTGACAACTCAAAAGTTACCAAGACCAAAACACGAAATAGATGCTGATATTGAAAAAATTTATAAAGAGATAGAACAATTAAAATGACAATGAACATAAAACAAAAAGTAGAATTAGGCTTTGCTGTTCTGGCAGTATTTGTATTTTCATTATTTATGATAAATAATCCTAGCATAGCAGGATTTGTAACAGCAGAAACATTCACACAAAAAGTAGATATAACATTGGAAGAAAGTGCAAGAATAGCAGTAGAAAGCATAAGTAAAAAACCAATACAGTTAAATTCTTTAATGGTATCAGGAAATATAGAGGGAAATGGATTAGTTGAAATTTATCTTGTATCTGGAGCAGATAAATGGTTAGTCTATAGTAATTTGAAGAAAAAAGCAACAGGATTAACAAAATTAACAGGAATTGCAACAGGAGCTATGAGAATATATGAAGAAGGAAAATTAGATGGAGAAATAATCAGACCAGAAAATTATCAAACAATAACAGGACCATTTAAACATGCTTGTGCAGATACTTGTTTTGTAACAGGACTGCCAAGAACATACTATTTCTTAGAAATCTGGCTTCAGCAAGGAACAAAATTACAACTAGATGAAATTAAATATGGAATAAGAGAATGAAAGAATTCTTTGAAGAAATTATTGAACAATTAGCAGATAAAAAATTAACCAAAAATCAGATATTAACAGTTAAGAAGAATGCATGTAAAAAATATAAGATAAAAAATATCCCTTCAGATATACAAATATTATTAAGAGCACCTCAAAATAAATTAAAAAAATTAAGTTCATTAATAACAAAACCAGTGAGAACAATGTCAGGAGTTTCTCCAATAGCATTGATGACAGCACCATTTAAATGCCCTCATGGAAAATGCATATATTGTCCTGGAGGATTGGAAAGTGATTTTGGAGATGTGCCTCAAAGTTATACAGGAATGGAGCCAAGCACAATGAGAGGCATAAGAAACAGATATGATCCTTATTTAATAACATTCAACAGATTAGAACAATACATAGCATCAGGACATATGCCTGAAAAATGTGAAGTAATAATTCAAGGAGGAACATTTCCTTCATTTCCTTTGAAATATCAGACAGAATTTATTTACTATGTCTATAAAGCACTCAACGACTTTGGAAAAATATTTTTCAAAAAAGGAGAAATTGATATTGAAAAATACAGAAAATTCTTTGAAATGCCTGGTATTTTTGGAGAAGAAAAAAGAGTAAAAAGAATACAAGAAAAAATACTTAAATTAAAATTGAAGAATGTGAAAACTCTTGCTGAAGAACAGAAAAAAAATGAAACAGCAAAATTAAGGTGTATTGCGTTATGCATTGAAACAAGACCAGACTATTGTTATGAAGAACACATAAATAAAATACTGAAATTTGGAGGAACAAGAATAGAATTAGGAGTTCAAAGTTTAGATGAAAGTATTTTAAAAAAAATAAAAAGAGGACATGGATTAAAAGAAATATATAAAGCAACAAAGTTAGCAAAAAATTCTTTGTTAAAAGTAGGTTATCATATTATGCCGGGATTGCCTGGGAGTAGTATGAAAAAAGATGTTCTGATGTTTAAAAAATTATTTTCTGATGAAAAATTAAAACCAGACGCATTAAAAATATATCCAACAATGGTAATGAAAGGAACAAAATTATATGATTATTGGAAGAAAAAAAAATATATTCCTATGACAACTGAAAAAGCTGTTAAGGTTATTGTTTCAGGCAAGAAATATGTTCCAGAATACTGCAGAATAATGAGAGTTCAAAGAGATATTCCTAAACAAGCAATAAGTGCAGGTGTGAACATGACTAATCTTCGGCAAGTTATTGAGAAGAAGGTTGTTTGCAGGTGCATAAGATGTAGAGAGCCAAGAAACAGGAAAGTTAATTTTGAAAAAATTGTGTTAAAAAGATATGATTTTTTAGCTTCTGAGAGCAAAGAGATATTTCTTTCTTTTGAAGATACTGAAAATGATATCTTAATTGGATTTTGCAGACTTCGTTTGATAAAAGAAAGTTTTAGAAAAGAGATAAAAAAAGGAGATTTAGGAATTCGTGAGCTTCATGTTTATGGTAAGTTAACAGGAATAGGAGAAAAAGGAGATATACAGCATAAAGGATATGGAAAAAGACTTATTTTAGAAGCTGAAAAGATAGCAAAAGAGTTAGGTTCTAAGCAGGTTCATATTATTTCAGGAATTGGTGTAAGAGAATATTATTATAAATTAGGATATAAAGTAAATGGTGTTTATGTAAGCAAGAAAATAAAAAATTAAATAAAGTTTTCTAAAGTTTTTCTGTTAATAGAAATAAGAGAAAGTTCTTTAGATTTTAAATCAAATTTAACATTTTGTTCTTCTCCGTCACTATCTCCTAAATAAAGTTCATTTTTTAACTTTTTAAGAACAACATAAATTCCAGTTTCACATTGAATAAGATTGCCAATTTTAATTGATTGATAATTGCAGAATTCAAAGAATACATAGATTCGAGGGTTTTCTTTTTTTAAATAATCTTTAACTGCAGATTTAAATCGTTCTTTTATCCCTTGTTGAATTGCAACCATTTCACTTCTTACAGGAAATCGATTTTTTGTTGAACCTTTACGTTTAGGATGATTATAACTAGGTGTATGTCCAACAAGAGGATTTGTTGAAATTCTATTCATAGAATATTCATTCATTTTTTTAATATAGAATTGTTATTTATATAATCTTTTTGTTAAAAAAATAAAAAATTAAAGAATATCATTTAAATTTATTTTAGTAGTTTTTATTCTTTTAGGTTTTTTAGATTTTCCAGATTTTACTAAGTTTTGTATTCCATTTTTGTTTCCTACTAGAATACCCTCTTTGCCTAAATGTAAAGCAACCTTAATCTCGCCTTTATATTGAACAAGATTTCCTATTTCTATTAATCCATTATAATTGTAACCTTGTTTAACTACTGGAACTTTAAAATATTCTTTATTTGGATAATATTCAACAGCAGATTTAAAACGTCCTTTTACACCTTGTATAATTGCGGACTCTTCATTTCTAGCTTTAAACCATTCTGTTTTGGTTCCTTTTTTCCTTTTGCAAATGTCGCTTGGTAAACGACCACTTTCTTTATTTAAATTTACATTAGTATTTTCTATTAAAGTTTCTTTATAATTTCCCATTTTGTTTTATCCCACTACTAAAATAAAGTATTTATCGTTTATTTATAAATATTATTAAAAAAAATAAAAAATTAAAGAAGAGATTCTAAAGTTGTTTTAATTTTTTTAGTGATTTTTTTTGGTTTAGCTATTTTG
>CAZNAM010000027.1:0-10665 GCA_964571335.1 uncultured Methanosarcinales archaeon
TTGACGGAGCAATATTGTTAACTTGTGCTGTTGAAGGAGTTATGCCTCAGACAGAAACAGTATTAAGACAAGCATTGAAAGAAAGAGTAAAACCAGTTCTTTTCATAAATAAAACAGACAGACTGATAACACAGCAACAATTAACACCTGAAAAAATGCAGGCACAATTTATTAAAATCATAACAGAAGTAAATAAATTAATAAGAGAAATAGCCCCAGAGGAATTTAAAGAAAAATGGCAGGTTAATGTAGAGGATGGAAGTGTAGCATTTGGTTCTGCATTTCATAACTGGGCATTAAGTGTTTCATACATGAAAGAAAAAGGAATAACATTTAAAGAGATAATAGATGCTTATGCAAATGCCAGCTCAACAGATGAAGCTGGAAGAGAACTTGCAAAAAAAGCACCAATACATGAAGTTGTTCTTGATATGTGTATTAAACATCATCCAGATCCAAAAACAGCACAAGCTTATAGAATAAAGAAATTGTGGCACGGAGACTTAGAAAGTGAAGATGGTAAATCCTTACTAAGTTGCGATCCAAAAGGACCTTTATTTTATTGTCCAATAAAAATTGTTGTTGATCAGCAAGCTGGAGAAATAGCGGTAGGAAGAATTTTCTCAGGAACTATGCGTAAAGGGGAACAAATTTTTCTTAACAGAAAAGGAATACCTGCAAGAGTACAGCAAATATTTATTGTAAATGGAGCAAAAAGAGAAATTGTTGAATCTATTCCTGCAGGAAATGTAGTCGGAATTGGAGGAGTGCCAACAAGGGCAGGAGAAACAATAACAACAAAACCTTCAGAACCATTTGAAGAAATAATTCATATGTTTGAACCAGTAATTACAAAAGCAATTGAAGCAACAAAACCAGCAGACCTTCCAAAATTAATTGAAGTTTTAAGAACAGTAGTTAAAGAAGACCCAACATTGCAAGTTGAAATTAATGAAGAAACAGGAGAACATTTACTGCATGGAATGGGAGAATTACATCTTGAAATTATAGAAAACAGAATCAAAACAGAAAAAGGAGTGCAAGTAAAAACAAGCCCTCCAATTATTGTTTATAGAGAAACTGTAACAAAGAAAAGTGATGAATATGAAGGAAAATCACCAAACAAACACAATAAACTATATTTTGAAGTTGAAACATTAGATAATGCAACATATAAAGCAATTAAATCAGGAGATATAAGAGAAGGAAGAATAAAGAAAAAAGATACAGAATTGAGAGATAAATTTGTAGAAATGGGGGGATGGAACTCAAAAGAAGCAACAAATGTTAAGGATATCTACAAGGGAAATGTACTTGTCGATGCTACAAGAGGAATAGTAGCACTTCCTGAAGTAATTGATATGATATTTGACATGTTTGAAGATGTTATGAAAGCAGGTCCAATAGCAAAAGAACCTTGCATAAAATTAAAAGTAATATTGAAAGACGCTAAACTGCATGAAGATGGAATACATAGAGGGCAAGGACAGATGTATCCTGCTGTAAGAGATGGAATCAGATCTGCAATTATGGGAGCAGGTCCTGTATTATATGAGCCACAACAAATTCATATGATTGATGCACCAGTAGAATATACAGGAGAAATAACAAAATTAGTAAGCAACAAAAGAGGACAATTACTTGAGATGAATCAAGAAGGAACAAGAACTGTTGTTAAAGCAAAAATTCCTGTATCTGAAATGATTGGATGGAGCAGTGAATTAAGAAGCAGCACTGGTGGAAGAGGAATATCTAGTCTTATGGACCAAATGTTTGAGAAGCTACCAATGGAATTACAAGGTAAAATAATCCAGCAAATAAGAACTAGAAAAGGACTTACAGAATCTCAAGTAGGTGCATAATTTTTTTATTTTATTCTTTTTATTTATTTTTATTTTTTAAAGATGTTTTTGGACGTCTTTTTTTCTTAATAAACTCTATAAAACCAAAATATTTATAAACAACTAGCTTACTTTTGAATCTAAAAAGTTTAATGGAGGGTATTTAATATGGCTAAAGCAAAACCACACTTGAATCTCGTATTCATAGGTCATGTAGACCACGGAAAATCAACCACAGTAGGAAGACTCTTGTTCGACGCAGGAGCTATTGACGAACAAGCAATAAGAAAATTAAAAGAAAAAGCAGAAGAACTTGGAAAAGGCGGTTTTGAATTCGCTTTTGTTATGGACAACTTAAAAGAAGAAAGAGAAAGAGGAGTAACCATAGATTTAGCACACAAAAAATTTGAAACAGACAAATTTGAATTCACAATTATTGATGCACCAGGTCACAAAGACTTTATCAAGAATATGATTACAGGAGCATCACAAGCAGATGCTGCAGTTCTTGTTGTATCAGGAAATGCAAGTGATGGAGTGCAGGCACAAACAAAAGAGCATGCATTCTTAGCAAAAACTCTCGGAGTAAGTCAAATGATTGTAGCTGTCAATAAAATGGATATGGTCAAATATGATGAAAAAAGATTTGAAGAAGTTAAAAAACAAGTATCTGATTTATTAAAGATGGTTGGTTATAAGACAGACGAAATTCAATTTTTACCAGTAGCATCATTAAAAGGCGACAATATTGTAAAAAAATCTGAAAATTTAACCTGGTTTAAAGGACCAACTCTATTAGAAGCAATAAATTCTCTAAAAGAACCAGAAAAACCAACAGAACTTCCTTTAAGACTTCCATTGCAAGATGTATATAAAATCTCAGGAATTGGAACAGTGCCTGTAGGAAAAATAGAAACAGGAGTAATGAAAATCGGAGATAAAATTATAATAGTTCCTGCAAGAGAAGGAAAAGGAGTAACTGGTGAAGTAAAGAGTATGGAAATGCACCATGAACAATTAAAACAAGCAGAACCTGGTGATAATATTGGTTTTAATGTTAGAGGAATTGAACAAAAAGATATAGCAAGAGGAGATGTATTAGGACATGTAAGTAATGCACCAACAATAGCAACAGAATTTACAGCAAGAATGATTGTGTTAAACCATCCAACTGTTATTACAGTAGGTTATACACCTGTATTCCATATACATACAGCTCAGATTGCATGTCAAATAACAGAAATCTTAAAGAAAATAAATCCTGCAACAGGAGAAACATTAGAAGAGAAACCAGACTTTGTCAAAAACGGAGATGCTTGTGAAGTTAGAATCAGACCTGTACAACCACTTGTAATTGAGAAACAATCAGAAATACCTCAACTATCAAGATTTGCAGTAAGAGACTCTGGTCAAACAGTTGCTGCAGGAATGTGCATAGACTTAGTCAAAAAAGATATATAAATATAAATAAAATTTTTTTTTATTTTTTTAAAAATGCAAAAAGCAAGAATAAAACTGGCGAGTATTGATATACACAAGCTCAACACAACATGTGATTTTATTAAAAATATCTCTGATAAAACAGGAGTTGAAATGAGAGGACCGATTCCTTTACCAACTAAAAGACTTAAAATAACAACCAGAAGATCACCTTGTGGAGATGGAGCAGAAACTTTTGAAAGATTTGAAATGAGAATTCATAAAAGACTAATTGATCTTGGATTGGATGAAAGAGCATTAAGATTAGTCATGAGAGTTCCAATACCAGAAGGATTAAACATTGAAATAGAAATGATTGATGTGTAATTCTAAGATTCATTAATTTTAAATATGCATAAAAAAGAGAGATAATAAATGATTGAAGATAATAAAAATTCAGAAGAACAAACTGAAAAAAAAATTAAGAAAAAGAGTGTTTTTGACAAAATTTTGTTTTTGATATTAATAATATTGATTGCTTTTTTAGTTCTTAAATTTATAGATCAAGATGAAAATAAAGAAGTTAAAATTTCAGAAATAAATGAAAATAAAACAAATTTTATGGATGTTTCTGATATATCTCTTAAGGGAAGAAAAATAAATGCTCTTGCAGTGCATCACAAAAATTGTGATCATTGTTTTAATGTTGGAAAGGTTTTTGCAACATTAAAAAATGAAGGTGCTGATCTGTCAATAAATGAAAAATATATTGAAGATAATCCTGAATTAGAAAAATTAATTAAAGAACTTGAGATAACAAAGCTTCCTACAATTCTTTTATCAGGAGAAACAGATGGTCTGGAAACTCTTTCAAAATTTGAAAAAAAAGGAGAGTATCTTGTTTTAGAAACTCCTCAACCACCTTATTATTATATTCCAACAAAAAAAATAGTAGGTTATGTTGATTTAATATTATTGAAAGATAAAGAGTGCACTTTGTGTCCAAAAATTGGAGAATTATCCTTTAACATGGAATGGGATGAAGGTGTTGCTTTTATGGAGAAAAAGGCAGTTTATCTTGGTTCAGAAGAAGCAGATTTACTTGTTAAAAAATATGATATAACTAAAGTTCCTACTTATATCTTTAAAGGGGATCTTTTGGAATATGAGTTTATTGCAAAAAGCTGGGATAAAGTGGGAAGTATTGAATCAGATGGTGCATTAGTTTTGAGATTGGTGAATCCTCCTTATATGAATCCTCAAACAGATGAATTAGAAGGTGTTGTGGATATAGTGTTTATTGTTGATGGAAATTGTGATTCTAACTGCATTGATTCAGAAAAAACAGCCCAGACAATGAAAGAACAGTTTAATTTAGTTTTTGGAACTTCAAGAACTATTAATTCAGATTCTGAAGAAGGGAAACAACTAGTGGATAAATATGATATTGATAAATTAAATGCATTTGTGATGTCTGATGAAGCACAGAAATATCCGGGTTTGATGATTGTTTGGAACCAGACAGGCAAGATTGCTGATGATGGAAGCTTGATTCTTGGTTAATTTATCACTGATAAGGGGTATAGAAACCGAAACATTTATATATGATTAGTTATTACTGTTAAGTAACAGGATATTAGTGAGGTCTGAGATCCCCCAAATTTCTCTAAATTCTCCTTGCTAATATCTAAGTTTTCTTTACAAACCTTTATAAATAAATTAATTTTACTATCCTTTGTTGGTAACAAGGGGATTTTAATGAAGGAAATATTATCTGTAAGGGGGATTCACTATGATAGGCCTAAAAGAATGAAAAAATTCTTGATGGCACATATAATAAAACCTCTTATGAAAGAATGTGATTTTTTTTCATGTGATAGACCTATAAACTGCTCTGTTTCAAAATATTCAAATTATTCACAAATAAGAAAAAAAATAAGTGATAAAAATGAAGGTCTTTTTTCTTTGATTTTTAATCAAGCTATTGATTTAGAAGTTCCTTTTAGGTTTTTAGAGTATAGAAATTATTCAAAATTTGCAGGAATATCTGCTGAAAGAGATAATTTAGAACAACAATTACTTACAAAAATTAAAAAAAATGAACTTTCAAAATATGATGTATTGGATGAAATAACTCTTTTTCTTAAAAAAAATATTTCTATGATACAACAAAGAGATGCAGATATTGCGAATAATTTTTTTAATAGTCTAGATTTGATGGGAGATAATTCCTGTATTTTTTATGGTGCATTGCATAATTGGGACAGAAGAGTATTTAATGAATTTAGGAATAACAATCATTTTGAATTATATTTCATGATGCCTGATTATTCTAAACATGAAGATGGATTATATATCAATAACGCATTAATTTCAAGAATAATCCTGTCAAAATCTAATTTTGAAAAAGGACTTTCAAATTTGACTGATACAATATTTTTAACAGAATTGTTATCTGATGTTTTTAAGCAGTATGGTGATTCAGTACAAAAAGAATTATTTCATAAATTAAGTAATAAAAAATTTATATATTCAGATACTTCAAGATTTCAAGGGGATTTGATATTATATTCTGAAATGAATGAATATTTTGGAGAGTTCTTTGGTTATATGAGAGATAACAAAGGAAAAAAAATAATTTTTAAAGAATTTGAAGATAAGATACAGTCCTTAAGTGAAAATAACCTGAAAGCAGTAAATGAGATCATGATAGAGAAGTTTTATTTAGCATTGGATTATTTGCAAGGGAATAGAGATTGTATTTCACAAGAAGACAAATCAAAAGGAACAAAAGTTTTTTAAAACAGCTTTCCTTAAAATCATTAAAAAAGAGGGTTTTGATGAAAAAAAGAACAATAGCAATTTTATTAGTATTCTTCCTGATATTTGGCTTGATTCCTAATAGTGTACTTTCTGTGCAGAAATGCTCAACTCCTGAATCTTATATTAAAGATATGGAAAACTTGAGGGCTAAGTCAAAAGACTTGACTGAAGATCAAATTAAAAGTATCGCTTCAAGCATAAACACATTTTTGATATATGTTGAAAATCAAAAAAATAATCTTGGAAAACCTGCTTATTCTTTAGAAAGAAGATTTTATTATCAGACAAAAGCTATTGATTTATTTTTTCAATTTTATTTCAAAAGTGTTTTTGATACTTTTGATGATGAAACATTTTCTATAATAAAATATCTAAGACCCTATAGATATAATTTTTTTGGTGAAGAATATAAAAATATGATAATAAATTCGAAAAATAAACTTAAAGAAACACCTGGTTCTTTATTTGAAATTCAAAAAGAACAGTTAAGAATTGGTGCTGAAGAACTTAAAAAAAATATAGATGAAGAAACTACACAAGAAATAGTTTATACTATGATGCTGATTGTA
Source organism: uncultured Methanosarcinales archaeon (assembly GCA_964571335.1). Lineage (GTDB taxonomy): Archaea > Nanobdellota > Nanobdellia > Woesearchaeales > ARS49 > JAFCDQ01. The sequence continues at coordinate 6,653 of CAZNAM010000027.1, forward strand.
GATAATATTTTTACACGAGATTATTTTCAGGATAAAAAAACAGATTTTGAAGAAGTTAAATCAGTAATTCAATATCTGCCTTTTATTGGAGATACTGAATTAAATGAACTGCAACAAAAAGATGAAATCAACATAGAAGATATAATCTCTTATTATGAAAATTATGAAGAACAATTAGGAACTCTGCTTTTGGATCAAGAAGAATTAGAAGAAGCAGGAATAAAATCACAAGTTGAAATGATAAGTGAAGTTTCAGTAACAGAACCAGAAATTTCTATGTTTGATGATTTTACTTTAGTATATTTTGGTGAGTTAATGGACCAAAAAACTCCTTTTGAAACTATTGACATTGATAATCAAAAAGAAGATTTTGAAAATTATGAAGAGTTATTTGATGAGCTACAATTAGAATTTGAATTCAAAAGAATACAAGATAAAATAAAAGAATATAATATTATTCTGGAAAATACAGATCTTAATCAAGCTGAGAAAGAAGAACTTAAAAATTTAGTAAGATCAGAATTTTTACTTGGAAAATATCTTTACTTAACAGGTCAGGAAACTGATAATAAATATTTTAATGAATTAAAAAATCAGTATGTGAATTTTCAGACATCCTTGAATAATTATAATTCTCAGATTGATTTTTTCAAGAATATGAAAGAAAGCGAAATCCTTGACAAAATGATAGACTTAGAAATTGAAAAAAGAATTCAGGTAAGAGACTTAAAAAAGAAAGGAATAGACCTTGTCTATAAACCCTTCATGGATTTTTTTAATGGAGATTCAATTAGAGAAGTTGAAATTGAAGGAAAACCAATGGTCATGCTGTTTGATTTTGAGGGTCATGGGATGATTGCAACGCTTCATCAATTAGTTGTGGATTCAATATTAAATCAACTTGAAGAAAATTTGAGAACAACAAGAGAAACTTTTGGAAAAACAAATCAGCAAATATTAGATATTTATACTTCTCAATTAAATAACCTGGTAAAAGAAAAGGGAAAAATCATAAAAATACCTGGAACAATATTTTATGGAGATAATATGGTTATTTCAGGAGATACTGCAGCATATCTTAAAGGTGATGCAGAATATCCAATTAAGTTTTACAAACCTAAAAATGTTGTTTTTGGGGTGGTTAAAGGAATACATTACCCTTCTTTAGATCTAGAAAATGTTGAATTTGCTTCAACAGATGGTTTGATAGAAAGTGAAATGGATAATAATTATAATTTAAATCTTGCAAATGCAATACTAAATAAAGAACATTTCATTAAAGAATTAGATGTATTGACTGAATTTGATGGAACGACCTGGGAAATAGAATCTGAAACAGATTTTAATAAATTTAAACCAAATCAGGAGAAGAGAACTTTTGTGGTTAATGATGACATAACTTTGATAAAAGTTGATGATGTTTTTAAGAATTATTTGAAAGGAGAGTTTTTAGAAGCAGTGCCTTTTGAATATTCTACTGAAAACATCTTTTTAGAAGATTTGCCTCAATATTTTGAAGGAAAAGTTTTTGATGTTGTTGAAACAGCAGTCTATGAGCAAAAAATATCTGGATTGATGAGTGAAGTTAATAAGTTGATAGGTGAAATAAGACAATCTTCTTCTATGCAAGATAAGCAACAACTTGAACGATTGATGGGAAATTTTTTGGCAGTGATAAAACAAATACAGGAAGAAACAACAGATTCTGGGACATTCAGGAATGATTTGAGAGAAGAAGCTGTTGAGGTTACTTTGAAAAAACTAAATGGTCTAGATTATAATTCTAAGTTAAATATTGTTAATGCAGTTGAAGAATATAATAAACAGAATGTGTTTAATGAAGTTAATGTTGATATTATCAAGCAATTCTTAGAAGTTCAGAATGTTGATGAGCTTATTGCAAGATTGAAAGATGCTACAATATGTTAATGATTCCTTAAGATAAATCGTAATTATTTTCAATTTCTTGCAAAGCATTTTTTGCAGTTGAATTAACATATATATCTGGAATTAAAATTTTGCCACAACAATCTGGATTTGGATTTATACATATGATTTTACTTTCAATTTTTTTTTTATATCTTTGTGCGGTGAGAACATTTGTTGGAACCCCTACATCGCAACCTATTAAAAAAATTGTATCAATTTCTTCTTCTGAAAAATTATTGAATTTTTCAATTTGATTATTATTTTGAATATAATAACTATCATCAAACATTAAAATATTAGGTCTTAATAATTTACCTTTATATTTTGGAATTGAATTAATATTAACTAGCATGGTTTTTTCATCTAAATCACATAAAGGAATGTCATAGTTTTCTATTGTGTATTTTTCATATCCGTCTAAACATTGCAGTTTCCAAATTGATCCATGAACTTCAAAGATTTTGTCTTTAGACAAACCACTTCTTAAATGATAACCATCTGTATTTGTTGTTTTGATGAATCCTTCAAATTTTTTTAATATTTTATTAATTATAAAATATCCTTCATGAGGTTTATTTTTTTGACAATTTCTTCTTCTCCATTCATAAAAACCCCATATTTTTTCAGGATTTTTTAACATATTATGGCCATTTGCTAAATTTTTGAAATTTACTGTATGTTCAGAAAAACCTTTCCAAAATCCATCTTCATCTCTAAATGTGGGAATTCCAGAATCTGCAGACATTCCTGCTCCAGTTAAAATTAGAATTCTTTTAGTGTTTTCTAATATGTTTATTATTGATTCTAATTGTTTCATATTCCTTTATAATAATTCTAACATTTATAAATCTTTTGTTTGTTTACTACTTTTAAGTAGTTTTTAATTATTAGAAAAAATATTACAAAATATATTTAATTTTGCCAAATTTATTTATTAATTTTTGACAAGTTTCTTCTATCTTTTTTTTATTTTCATCTGAGTGCATACTTATAATGCAGTTTAATGCTGAAAATGCTAACTCTGCTTCTGCAATAAAAACACGATCAAATGCTTTTTCTTCCTCTTCTTCAATGTTTATTTCTTCAAATCTTTTATAATTAAATAATGAAGAAAGGTAATAAAGGGCAGCACCTAATTCTAATCTAACATCTGCACCTATCTGTCCTCTGTATAATTCGACAGCTCTTTCTAAAACTTCGTTTTTGCTGTAAAATTTCGAAGGGTTGAATTGATCTAAATCTCTTCTCACAACATATTCATTTGGATCAATGAACATATCTTCTAGATTTGTTTTTTCATCATTATTGCTCATATTGGTTTGTGAGTGCAAGGTATTTATAAATCTTTCGGTTTGTTTGTCCCTTTTGAGTGGTTATTTGATATGTTCATTTTGTTTTGAAACTTAACAAAACCTTTATAAATCAGCGAATATTGAAATTTAAAAAGGAGAAAATCATATTTATTTAAAAAAAAGAGGAGATTTTGTGAAAAAAAGAATAATTTCAGTATTAATGATATTTTTAATTCTTTTAAGCAATATTCCTAATACTTTTGCACAAGAAGAAAAATGCATAATCATTTCTTCTTTGATAAAAAATTATTTTGAACCTGTTATAAAAACATCCCTTGATACTTCAAAAATAAGTCAAAAAGGATTTGAAGAATTTATCTTGAAATCAAATAAAGGTTTAAACTCTGCTTCTGCAACATTGGAAGAAAAACAAAAGATTGCTTTGTTAAATTTAATCATATTAACACAGGCAACTGATTTGATTTTTGATTCAGAAAAAAAGAATAACTTAATTAATATGTTTTCTTTATTTACAAATGAACAACAATTAGATAATATTTTACAAAACTATATCAAAGAATTAACAGAAAGAAGAATAAACAATAAGTTAGATGTTTTTGCTGTAACAATACTGGATTTTTTACAACAAGATGATATCTTAGAAACCTTGATTTCAGCACAAGAAGATTTATTTGAAGTTATAGTCGAAGAAACTATTACTGAAGAGACAATTATAGATAATATTTTAATTAATGATTTAATTAAATATGGTGAAGCTCCTGAAATTTTTAC
>CAZNAM010000028.1:0-4049 GCA_964571335.1 uncultured Methanosarcinales archaeon
GTTCTGGTTCTAATCCTGCTGTATAAAAAGGTGCTAAACCAGGATCTTGAGGAATATTTTCAGCATAATCAGGAATATTATATTCATAATATGTTGTTGTAAAACTTACTGTTTCTTTTCCTTGACTATTAAAATTAGTATTTGTTCTTGAGATTATTTTACTTCCATCTAATTCAACTGAATTTCTTGCAACTTGTTTTTTATTGTCATCCCATCCTTGTTCCCATTCATCTCTTTGTTTATCAAATTCAGTTCTTGGTTCAGTAGGGTTAAGTTTTAATCTTCTTGCTTTTTCTTCATCACTTAATCCTGTTTGCACAAACTCTTCTGTTGTTTCTGACCATGTACCTGAAAGAACATTATATTCATTACTTGTTACTATTGTTGTCTTATATTTTTGAAAAAATTCTCCATCCTGATAAAATCTTGTCCAGTCTTGTGTGTCTGTTGATGTTTCAAATTTTAATCTTCCATTTTCATAACTATATTTTTCATTTTCTTTAATATGATCTATTACTTCTTGAGGAAGTTCTGTTATTGAATTTGTTGAAAGCCAGTAATTCAGATTTTCTCTAGTATATTTCTTTCCTGCAAAAATAATCATGTCTTCACTTATTTGTATCGGCCAAATCTGACCCTTTTTATCAACATAATAATTCACACCTTCTGTTATCGTTATTACTTGAGTTGTTGATATTGCAGGGGAGAATAACGGTTGTTTTTCGGATTTCACTAAACTTGATGCTTTTTCAAAACTTACAGGATTATTATTTCCATTTGTTCCTTGTGCATTTACACCTACACTAACAACAAAAAGTAAGATTACAAAAAGACTATATAATTTCTTCATACTCCCCCTCCTGTTGAATTAGTGGTTGAAGTTGAAGAATAATCTTTTGCCCAGTTTTCCATTTGATTGCACCATTCAGTTGATACTGGTTGTGTTTGTGCTTTTGAATCAAACATTGCACTTATGCTTGCTACTGTTTCTGATATTTGTGATGTTACTCTTGCAACTGCACATATTGTGTGCATTGTTGCTGGTTCTGTTTCACAATAGCTTTCACAATACATTCCTAATGCTGTTGTTGCTATTGTTACTGGATTTGCTATTAACTCTCCTAATGTCTGACTGATTGATTCTAAAAAGTGTGAGAAGGGTATCAGATCAAATAATGGTCCGCCCCATACATATGAACACATCAAATTATCTTTCATATTTTGACAATAAACATCGTCTGTTATTCCTGTTTGTTTGTAATCTTGTTCTAAACATGTTGCATATCTGCATTCTATTTGTGCTACTTTGTTAAGATTTTTAATTATTCCTGGCAGACATAAACAACCTATGCTTAAGTAAATATTATCTTTTATATTTGTAGCCCAATATTTTGTTGCATCAGTATCTTCTTTATATTGTGATTGTCCTTGCATCAATCTTACTCCTGCTCCCATATCTGTATTTGCCAGCCAGCTGTTTAATGCAGTGCACCATGGTGCTGCTCCTCCTGCCCATGCAGATAATCCCCATGCTTCTTTTCCTCCTTGTGCCTGACAGTTTATTATTGAACATGCAGTATCTAAATAACCAAATAAATCACTTACAAATGTTTCATCCAATACTTCTCTTGTATGACATAATGGAGATCTTATTGCTTTTACTCCATCAGCTATTGGCGGAAATGTTGTTCTAAATGTATCCTGAATTCCTCCAAGAACTCCAACAATTGTTGTTATTGATGATATTATATTTGTAAAAATGCTTTTCCATTGACAGATTTTTTCTGCCACATCCATTGCTTCCTCTAAATCTTCTGTTAATGATCTTAAATCTCTTGCATAATTTATTGAATGATTTATTTTTTTTACTTTATTATCATATAATTCTCCTAAAGGAAGATCATAAAATTCAAGTTTTACATCAACAAACTCTTTTTCTGGTTCTGTCATTATTTGTCTTGTGTCTTCTTTTTTGGAATATATGATAATTGGACATCTGAATGTAAGATTATCAAGATAATAATCTCTTGCAGGAAGTTTTACCATGAAATAAGGTTCTTTGCTTCCAGGAATTGTATTGATTGTTCTTATGTCATCTATAAATCCTGTTATGTTTCCTTCACAATCATATACAGTTGATGGTCCAATTATATTTACTGATTCAATATTTGCACTTGTTTTCATATTTACTTTACATGCTATTGTCTGAGGAAGTAATGATGTTGTTTTTCTGTCTATTGGTTGTGGACTGCATTCAACATCTTTTACATACCAATTATTGTATGTTCTGTTTCCAACTAATTCATATATTGAAAGTTCATATTCTGTTGATTCTGATTCATCAAAAATATCTGTAAATGTGAAATTTATTTTTGCATCAATAGGACCTTCTATCTGTACTGTTTCTTCAAATGAACAAATATCTGTTTCTGTTATGTTTTCATATTCACATACTGATGGAATAACTTCACTGTCCCCTCCTATTTCTGAAAAATCTCCTTTTGCAGTTTCAAAGTTTCTGCTTCTTACTTTAAATTGAACTGTGTCTCCTTCAACTGCTTCTCCTCCTACTCCATTTGGTCCTGGTATTACTTTATATTCAATAACTACTGGTTTTATTGGCCCTTCTTCTTGATAATAAACTTCTATTGGCTCATCTCTTGTCATAGTATTTCCTAAATCATCTTGTGTTTTTCTCAGTAATGATAAATAATAAACTCCACTGTTAATATTTCTTCCAAAATTTTTAGGAATTATTTTCCATTTACATTTCCAGTCATATTCAAATTCTTGTTCACATTTATCTGCTTTGACACTTGCTCCCATTCCTAATTTGCTTAAATCCATGTATGCTTTTGCAAGATTCATTCCTATTCCTGCATTTCCGTCTGTATCTTTTTCTGAAAATTCTATAATTAAATAAGAATCATAAGCAAGCATTGGCCTTCCTTCATCATCTTTGGCTATTGCCATTTCTTTTGTTTTGACTGGAGAAACATCATCTTTTTTAATATTATAATTATATTCTTCTTGTGTTTTTGTTCCAACATTATCTTCTGCTTTTATTGTTATTTTTCCATTATCTCCTATGCCTATTGTGTTTGCATCCCAATAATAATAGTCTCCATCTTTTTCAGAATAAGATTTTTCTGAATTAGCCCAAGGAAGTATTGCTTTGACTGTTGAATCATTTATTCCGCTTTCATCTGTTATTTTTGCTCTCACCCTTATCGGAATTTCAGAATCTTTTTTTAGATGTGTTATTTTTGCTTCTTCTTCATTTACAAGAGTTATTTCTTCTATTTGTGGTGCTCCTGTATCCATTATAAAACCAGATGTTTTAGGTATGCTTTCTCTTCCTAAATAATCTACTGCTATTGCAGTTATGTTTATTATTGATTTTGAACCTTCATAAATAAATGGAACTCCTTTTCTTAATTCACATTGATTTTTTTCTCCCTGTATTTTCAGAACTTGCTCACCATCAATTTCAAATCTGATTTCTTTTATTCCTGCACAACTTCTTGGTATTGATGGATTAGTTCCATAATCTTCAGCAGTAACTGCTAAATTTACAGGACCTAAAGTTCTTTTTGGGTTTATTTCAAAGTTTTTTATTTTTGGATTATATTGGTCTATCATAACTTGTTTTTGTACATATTCCTGCAATACATTATCATCATCATAAAGATCAATTTGTATGTTTAATTTTTCTCCATAATCTGTTATTTCTGTTGAGTATGTGCAAATATAATAATCTTCATCGCTTTCTTTTACACAGCTGTTAAAATTGGTATAAGAATTTGTTTCAATGCAGGGTCTATTTACATTTGATGGATTGTAAATACATAATTTTACTTGATTCTTGCTTATTATTTCTTCATTATCTAATTGTGCTTTTACTTGTATTGTTAATGTATCTACTGTTTTTATAACTCCATTTTCTTCATCTTCTCCCTGCCATTTCACAGCATCAAGAATATCTGCAGTTGATATTGGCATTAGTACTACCAAAAACATTACAAAAATTGCCATCATTTCTTTTTTTA
>CAZNAM010000028.1:4149-10171 GCA_964571335.1 uncultured Methanosarcinales archaeon
AATACTGGCCTCATAATATCCTGCCTAGCGAATGCATATTCTTTCATGTCATTTATTACACTTAAATCTTCTATTTTTCTTTCTTCTTCAGGTACTTTTGCTATCTGTGCTGAAATATAATTTAACAGTATTTCTTTTGAAGTGTATAATTTTTCTGCTGGAATTTCTATTTCTAATTCCACCATCACATTTGGAAATGGATTTCTTTCATCAAATATTAATGGTTCTTCAGGAATATAATAACATTTTTTCTTAACAATAGTTATTCCTAAAATTCTTTGCGGATCTGTACATCTTTGTTCTACAGGTATTGTTATTTCTTCTTTTGTAAATCCATTTATCATTATTTTGTATTTTCCTGGAATTAATTTTATTTTATTATCATTTGATAAATCAACTATTGAAGAATATGAATCTTCATAATCTCTTGGTATTTTAGTAAAAGCAATCATCAAAGATCCGGTTTCTTCTCTTGGATAATATTTTGTTGTGTCTAATTTCCAGTTTAATCCTTCTTTTATGAAATTATATCTTCTTGGTATTATTGTTAATTCTTGTTCTGAATACATTTTTATCTGCATAGTTATATCAGAATCTTCTGCTGTAAAAGGAACATAAAATGGCATATATCCTTGTTTTCTTATTGATAATTCTCCATTCAAACATCTTGGAAATTTAAAAGTTGCTGGCTTGTTTTCTGTTGAACCTATTCCACAGGCATTGTCTCCACATCTATATGTTATTGTTGCTCCTTCTATATATTCTCCTGTTACATAATCTTTAATATCAATTGTTATGTCTCCGCTGTTCATCTGATTTGGACTGCAGAACATGCTTAATCCTGTTTCTAAAAGTTCTGAAGGTAATTCAGTTTCTGATTTAAATGCTTGATTGCTTCTCATGTTTGCTTCTAACATAAATTTAAAGCTGTATCCTTCTCCATCAAATGATTCAGGATTTGTTATCTCAACCATTACAGGTATGCTTATGTCATATAAGAATTTGTATTTTTGTAATCCTATTATAAATCCAAATGATTGATCTAATCCTGAACTGTCTGGTTTACAGATTTCTCCGTCACAATTTAAGTCAAAGTATGGTTTCCACCAGTCAAGATAATAAAATCTTATTTCTAAATCTGAATGTGTTGAGTTTAATGGAATTAAAAATTGTCTGTTGTATATTAATTCAAACAGTTCTGGGTCATTTATATTTCCTGCTGCTGCTACATAATTATAGTTTCTTACTCCTGAAACTTGTATAAAAGGAATATATGTTTGAAGCATTTGTGTTATTTTTTTCTTTACTTCTGTTTTTGTCCAGTATTTTTCTCCTCCAAATTTGAATTCTGTATCTGATATTGGCGGCAGTCCATATTTACTTAATCTTGCAAATCCATATATTAATTGTCGTATTGCTTCTTCAATATATGCATGTGTCATCTGCATATTTGTTAATTCTTCAGCAAGTTCATAAATTTCTTTTATGTTTAAAGTTATTTCAGAATTATAATTTTCTATTTCATATTGGTCTGTTCCTTTTGAAACTTTTATTCTCCAGTCCATAAATACTTGAACATCTGCATCTCTTATTTTTATATCTGCATTTGGATTTCCTTTTTTTTCAATTTCAAATCCTTGTGTTGTCAATATATTAAAATCTCCTAAACAGACAGCAATATTTTCTTCAATATACTCTTCTAATTGTTCTTCTATGTTTATTTTACTTGAAGAATAAAGTAGTGGTTTTTTAGAATCAAAATCACAATCTTGTTTGCATTTATCAGGACTCTGCATATACCACCATTTGGGTATTTTTATTCCATTTTCTCCTAAGCTGACTGCATTTCCTTCTGTCGAATATATTTGATTTATTTGAAATTCAGGTTTGGTATATCCTCCTTGATCTCCTATAAGTTTTAATCCATTTATTGCTGTTTGTTTTAAACAGCTCGTTACTAAATCACTTACTGGCTCTCCTTCTCTTAACTGCATTGGTGTTGTCATTCTTTCTTCTTCTAATGATTTTTCTTTGATAGATGTGAAATAGAATAAAAGACCTAATGTGATTAATATTATTATTCCTATTATGATGAACAAGGTTATTTGTCCTTTTTTCATTATTTTCCTCTTTGTTTTTTCTTTAAGTTTATTGTTTATTCAAAATTTAATATGATTGGTACTTTTGTCAATTTTTCTAAATCAGATGCTATTACTGTTATTGTTTTTTTCTCTTTGAATTTTTGTTTTGGTATAATTATTAATTTGTCATTTTCTACTCTTATATCCAAACCATCTTCTGTTGTTGATAAAAATACCATTTTATCTCCTTCAGGATCTTTAAAATATGTTCCTAATTCCAAGATTGTTTTTCCTGGAATGTTAAATTCTTTTTTCTTTCCTATCCATTGAGGCGGACTATTTTTTAATCTTTCTATATGATATTCTGCACTATCAATGTTTAATTTTCCATTTTGCACTTCAACAAATAGCCTTGCTGTTACTCCATCAAAATCATCCATTTTGCAGGTGTCAATACATGCTTTTGTGAATTTGCCGTCAAGAATTACTGATTTTTCAGTATCAAATACAAGTTCTAATTTTCCTTTTTTTTCAATAAATACTTTTGCAGATTCTCCTTCAAATGTTCCTGTTATTGCAAAAGATAATGGATTTTGTTTTAGTATAATTTCAGTTACAGTAGTATTCGTAAATTCTAGCTCTACTTGTTGAGACATTTCATCTTGAAATGCAGTCAATCCTACAATTCCTGGATTTAATGCTACAATTATGCTTAAAATAATTATTACAATTCCTGCTAGAATAATATTGAAAGGTATGCTTTTTTCTGAATTTATTTCTTTTAATCTGTTAAACACTTTTGTTACTTGGCTGTAAGCTAATTCTTTTTGAAATTCATCTGTTGTTTCTTTGTTAATTCTTGAATAAAGATTTAGCAAAAGGTAATACTGTTTTCTTGCATCAGCAGTCTGGCTGTCATCAAGATGTTTTTGTGCTTTATAATACGCTTCTACAAATTGTTTTACTAATTCTGTATGTTCCACATAACCACCCTTTTTTAAATAAAAATCATTTAAGCATATATAAATGTTTCGAATTCTCATCGTCTAAAATAAGAACATAGAATTAAGAAATTTTCTTTTAAATCACTCTTTCTTTTCAGCAGGTTTTTCTTCTTTTTTCTCTGTTTCTTTTATTTTTTCTTCTTTAGGTTCTTTTTTAGTTTCTGTTTTCTCTTCTTTTACTTCTTTTTTCTCTGTTTCTTTTGGTTTTTCTTCAATTTTTGCTTCTGGTTTCTTTTCTTCTGCTTTTGCCCCTTTAGATTCTTCTTTCTTTTCTTCAATTAAAGGTTGTTTTCCTTCTTTTAAGACTTTTAAGTTAATTTGAGAAGTTTTTTCATTTATTGTGTTTCCTGCAACTGTTTTTCTTACTTTTACTCCTTTGCCTTTTTTCTTTAATCCAATTCCTTTTACTGCAAAGATTTTTTTTCTTGATGTTCCATCTACATCTCTTCTCATTGGAAAACCACAATTATCACTTCCGCCAGTTATTTCAAATTCATATCCTAAAAATCCAAGTAAATCTCCTGAAATAGTATCTCTTATTTTTTTTCCGATAAAATTTGAGGATTCATCTTCTGAAAGCTCTTTTTGTAAACATTTACCTTTTTTTGTTCCAATTACAATTTTAAATGCTGTCATAATTGTTACTTAAATCAAGCATTTATTTAAAAAGCTTTTGGTATAGAATAATATAGGTTATTTTTATATCAGGACATTAATTTAAGTTCTCCAGTCACTTTATCAATCTCTTCTTCAGCACAAGGTCCTATTCCTAAACAAGTCATTGTTCCTTGTGCAATATGTGTTTTTCCTGCATCTGTTATCAATGCATTTATCAAATTATAATCTTCTGCTTTTCTTTTATATTTCAGTAATTCTGTTTTATCTGCTACTTTTAAAATAACTTTTTTCATTCCTTCTTGTCTCCATTTTTTTACTGTTTCATTAGAACTTTTTAGAACTGATTCTACACTTGCATGACTTGCTTGTGCAGCCATTTTTCCTTTTGTGAGTTTTAAATCAACCCTAACTAATATTGCTTGTTTGTACATTTTTTAGAAAAAGAAAAAAAAAATTAATTTGGATTAAATCTTGCTCCTTGATCAGGAATACAAACCTTATCTGCAGGATTCATCCAGTTTAAATCACCATATCCTAAATCATTAAGGAAACACAATATATCTGAGTTCATTCTTCCAGGACCTTGTCCATATGGTAAATTATATTTTCTTATTAACTCATCATGCTTTGCTTGATCAAATACCTGATAGCATGAAATCGCGTTTGCACTTAATGGATATCCATCAGGTCCGTTTAATCTTTGTCCCCAGATTGTTCTGCACTGAGGTAATTTTTCTATTCTTGCGTCAAGAATAATAAAGTGAGCTTTATCATAAGATAATCCTCCTCTAACATTAACATATGCTTTTCCATATACAGAATCAGGCGATTGGTAAAATCCTTCTCCTGTTGTTCCTGCTTTTGTAAATAGTAAAACTAATCCTATTATTGCTATAATTGTAACAACACCAAAAATGACTAAACTTAGCCCTGCTAATCCTTTTTTCATTTTAAAACCTCCTTTTTTACTAATTCTATATTTTTATTAATTTTTTAATAATATCTTAATATATACCTACTCAATATTTTTCTTATTTAAATGTTTTGTTATTTTTTAAGATTTCAAGTCTAGCTCTTTCTTCAAATTTATGATAAACTCTTTCACATCAACATCATTGATGACTTCATTACTTCTTGTTCTTACTGTTAACTTTCCTGCATTCTCTTCTTGTTCTCCATAAACTAACATATAATTTATTTTCTGAATCTGTGCTTCTCTTACTTTTTTTCCTATGCTTTCTGTTCTTTTATCTAAACTAACTCTAAATCCTTCTTTTTCAAATTCTTTTTTCAATTTTTCAGCTGTTTTTTCAAATCTGTCTGCAACTGTGAGTATTCTTATTTGTTCTGGAGAAAGCCATAATGGAAATTTTCCTGCAAAATGTTCTATTAAAACTGCCATAAATCTTTCTATTGAACCATATATTGTTCTGTGTATCATAAATGGACGATGTTTTTTGCCGTCTTTTCCTTCATATGTTAAATCGAATTTTTCTGGCAAAGACATATCTAATTGTATTGTTCCGCACTGCCATGTTCTTCCTAATGCATCTTTTATATGAAAGTCTATTTTTGGACCATAAAATGCTCCGTCTCCTTCATTAATATAATATTTTTTTCCCCATTTTTCCAAAGATTTTTTTAAAGAACTTGTTGTAAACTCCCAGTGTTCATCTGTACCTATTGATTTTTTTGGTCTTGTTGAAAGTTCTACATGATATTCAAATCCAAATGTTTTATAGATTTTATCAATCAATTTAATAACTTCAAGCACTTCTTCTGTTATTTGTTCTTTTGTCATAAAAATATGTGCGTCATCTTGATGAAATGCTGCAACTCTAAGTAATCCTGACAATTCTCCACTTTTTTCTTTTCTATGAACTAATCCTATTTCTCCTATTTTTATCGGTAGTTCTCTATAAGAATGTGCTTCTTCTTTATACATAAGCATACTTCCCGGACAATTCATAGGTTTAATCACATAATCTACTTTGTTTGCTCTTAATGTATACATATCTGCTCTGTAATTTTTCCAGTGTCCGCTTGTTTCCCATAATGTTTTTTTCAACATTATTGGTGTTTTTATTTCATCATAACCTGCTTTTTTATGTTCTTCTCTCCAGAATTTTAGTAATTCATTCCATATTATCATTCCATTTGGCATGATTAAAGGCATTCCTGGTCCTGCTTCATTTAACATAAAAAGTTTGAGTTGTTTTCCTATTTTTTTATGATCTCTTTTTTCTGCTTCCTGAAGCTTGAATAAATGTTGTTTAAGTTGTTTTTTATCTGGAAAGCTAACACCATAAACTCTAGTTA
>CAZNAM010000029.1:0-10104 GCA_964571335.1 uncultured Methanosarcinales archaeon
AACCATGTCTATTATTTTATCTTTTTCAATTTTTTCTTCTGCAGAATCAACATGCTTCATTTCAATTTTTGATGATTGCTCTCTTTCAGCTATTTCTCCTGCAACTCTTAACAAATCAATTGCTTTTCTTACATCTCCATGATCTCTTGCTGCTAATGCTGAACATTTTGCTATTGAACTTTCATCAATTACATCTATGTTAAATGCGTCTTTTGATCTTTCTATTAATATTTGCAATATTTGGTCAGCATCATAGGGAGGAAAAACTATTTCTTCTTCAGACATGCTGCTTCTCACTCGGGGATCTAATCGGTCTGTAAAATTTAAATCATTACTTATTCCTAAAAGACATATTTTTGTTTTTTCTAATTCAACTCTAGTTATATTATAAAGAAATTCATCTCCTGCTTTTTTAACTAATTCATCAATTTCATCCAATATTAACAGCAAGATGTGTTCTTTTGATTTTAATTTTTCATAAAATTTAGTATATAAATCATCAGTAGGTAATCCTGTAAAAGGTGTATCTTCTCCATATTCTTTTAAAATATAAGATAAAAGTCTGTATTCTGTATCTGCGCTTTTTTTTAATTTACAATTGATATATATTATTTTCAAAGGTATATCTTTTTCTTTTGCAACCTGCATCATTTGTTGTGTTGTATATCTTGATGTTAATGTTTTTCCTGTTCCTGTTTTACCATACAAAAATACATTTGAAGGTTTTTCTTGTCTTAAAATTGGTGCTAAAATTTTAGCAAGTTCTTTTATTTGTTGATCTCGATGAAAAACTTTTTTAGGAGTATATGTAGAGTTAAGTGCATTTTTTTCTTTAAAGATACTTCTAGTTTTGATAAAATCATTGAAAAAATTAACCAACCCCTTTTCCTCCATATGAATTTCCAGGTGAAAGGTTTTATTTAAAGTTTTTCATATGCACCCCTTTTCTTCGTGTGGAAACCTTTTTTTTCATTTTTTTGGCTTTTTTGCTGAAATAATCTTTTTTTTTGTATTTTTTTCTGTTTTTCGAATTCATTTTATTTATTATCTGTATATAAAATAATTAATTATTATAATAGATTTCTATTATATACATTCCAAACGAAATCAAGGGGTCTCAACTCTTTTTTTTTAATAAATACATTTTTAATGAAAATAATATAATTAGGAGTTATCACTTTAAAATACTAAAAAAAACGAAACATTTATATACAATCACACCTCTTCAATGGTAAATTCGGAGTGATATTCATGATTGTTCAAAAAGAAATTTTAAATAATATTAAAGACTTTGGTCTTAATAGCTACGAGGCAAAGCTTTGGACAGCTCTTCTTTCTCGTGGTGTAGCCACCGCAGGCGAATTGTCTGATATTGCAAATGTTCCTAGAAGTAGGAGTTATGATGTTTTGGAAAGTTTGGAAAGAAAAGGTTTTGTTGTTATGAAGTTAGGTAAGCCAATAAAGTACATTGCTGTTCCTCCGGCCGAAGTTATTGAAAGAGTTAAGAAAAATATCAAAGACGATGCTGACAAACAATCTCTGGTTCTCGAAAAATTAAAGAAAAGTGATGTTTTAAGTGAATTAAATCTTTTATTTACTCAAGGAATTGAAACTGTTGATCCCACTGATTTAACAGGTGCTTTAAAAGGTAGAAAAAATATTTATAACCATTTAGCTTCTATGATTAAAAATGCTAAAAAATCAGTTATTATTATGACTTCTGAAAAAGGATTAATAAGAAAAGCTGATGCTCTTAAAAATCATATTACTAAAGCTAAAGAAAGAGGTGTTAAAGTTAGAATTGCAACAACAAAAATGTCAAAACAAGCTTTGAGTTCTTTTAAAAAAATAAGTTCTTCAGCTCAGATAAAACAAGGAACTACAATTTCAAGATTTATTGTGGTTGATAACAAAAATACAGTAATTCTTGGTTCTGATGATGAAAAAGTTCATCCAGATTATGATTTTGGTGTTTGGATTAACACAGAATTTTTTGCAAAGTCTTTAGTTAGTATTTTTGATAAGGTTTGGCAAGATTCTTCTGATATTAAAAAGAAGTAATTACACAACCTTTTTATATTCTTTATTCTATTTTTAGTTTATTATATTTTTTAAAGAGGTGATTTAATGGATGAAATGACTTTGTTAAGGATTGTTTTAGCTATAATAATAGGGACTCTTGTTGCTATTGCTTATGGTATGAGATATTTGATTTTACTTGAAAGACGTATTGGTAGAATTGAATACCACACAGGTGCAATGGTTAAAAAGCTTTTTAGAGAAGAATTAAAGATTGAGAAAAAAATGGGTTTTGGAAAAAAAGCTGTAAAAAAAAGTTTTAGTAAAAAAGCTAAGTCTAAAAAAAGGAGATAAAATTATATTTTTCTTTTCTTTTTTAGTGTCTTTTTTGTTGGTTTTTTCAAGGATTTTTGTGATGATTTTGCTTCTTTAATCTTTTTTTTGGTTGTTTTGTTTTTTGTTATCTTTTTCTTAACTATTTTTTGCGGGCTTGGTTTTTTCAAAATCTTTTTCTTCGTTATTTTTTTCTTAATTGTTTTGTTTTTTGTTATTTTCTTTGTTTCAAGTTCTGGTTCTTCTTTGAAAATTCTTGTTTTTGGTGCTTTAAGTTCTCTTTCTAAACTTTTTATTTCTTCTTGGATTTCTTCTATTTTTGTTGTGTTGTTTTCTTCTTCAAGCAATTCCCCGCATTCAGGGCATTTAAATTCAAAATCAAATGCTTGTTCAAAATCCAGTCTTAAGCACTTCTCTCCACAAGAATAGAATTTATTGTTTAATTCCCTCAGCAATCTATCTTTTAATCTATCTAATTTTTTCTTTTTCATAGATGTGACGAGGTCTCTTACTTTATTTTCATTAAAGGTCCAATAATAGATATACCAGCCTTTTTTTTTGTCTTTTATTCTTTCAAAACTAACAAGATTTACATTATATAACCTATATAGTAGGTTCCTAGTTACATTTACCTCTTTTTTTATTTTTTCTGCTAATATGAATTCAGATGTATTTTTCTTCTTTTTTAGAATCTTGATGAGGGGTAAAACTTCTTCGCCAGCACTCTCAGCAATTGCTTCATCTACAGATTTAGGTGTTAATCGAATCATATACTTCACTCCTGGCCAATGTAAAAAGAGCCTTCACTAATTATAAGAAATACAATTTATAAAGGTTTCGAAGTTTTTAGAAGATGTTCTTGTTTCATACCCTCTTCTGTGTATTTTATGACATATTTTTTGCTTGTTTTTGTTAATCTTGTTAAAGGATAGAATTTCCAAGGTTGTTTTTTGAATTTTACAGCAATTAAGGCAATTCCGCTCATGATTTTGGCAAATTCCTTTAATTCTTCTATTTCTTTTTGCTCAAAATATTGTCTTTCTCCTTCTGTTGTTTTGCACTCTATAACGTATAATATGCCATTTCTCCCAACTATCAAATCAGGGCTAGGATATCTCATTGAGCCGCTTCCAGCAACTCTGGCCGCCGCCCACTCATTTCTCCAGAAATAATGTACTAGCTCTCTTTCTGCATCTGTTCCTTTCTTTTTTCTGTTTTTTATCATATTTTGACCTTCATTCCATCATATGCACATTTTGTATTATCAAAGACTGTTCTTGCTTCTTCTTCAATTTCTGAACAACTTTTGTATCTTGCACTGAAATGGGTCAATATCAATTTTTTCACATTTGATGTGCTGGCTATTTGTGCTGCTTCCTGGGCAGTCATATGTAATCTTTCATTTGCTTGATCAGCCATATCTGATAAATAAGTACTTTCACATATTAATAAATCAGAATTTTCTGCTAACTCATAACAATTTTTTACTAGTTTTGTATCTGTGATGTATGTTATTTTTTTTCCTTTTATTATTGTTGTTACTTCATCTGCATTTATTTTTTTCCCTTTAAACATAATATTTTGTCCTTTTTGTAATTTTCCAAGTATTGGCCCTTCAGGAATTCCTATTTTTTTTATCTTTGCCAGATTTATTCTTCTTCTGTCTTTTTCAATAAAAGAATAAGCATTACAGTTCACTCCATGATTTACCTTTTTTGTCAAAAGCTTGAATTTTTCATTTTCAAAAAAAGTTTTATCTTCTACTTCTTTTATTTCAACATTTAACACTTCTCTTGTTGCCATCCCTTCCATCAAAGATTTGAAATATTTTTTACTTTCTTTAGGTCCATAGATTATTATTTTTTTGTCTTTTTCTATTGAGTATATGCTTTGAAGTAGTCCAGGAAGTCCAAGCACATGATCTCCGTGCCAGTGAGTTAGTAATATCTTAGTTACATTTGTTAGTTTTATTCCAAATGTTTTCATCTGTCTTTGTATTCCTTCTCCGCAATCAAATAACAGTCCATCTTTATCATATTTTAGATAAAAACTTGGATGGTTTCTCTCCTTTGTAGGCACCATTGATGATGTTCCCAAAAATATTATTTCCATTATATATATTAATAACGTAATGTTTTTAAATTTATTCACTGATTTACTTTATTATGAGAAATGATGCTGTAAATGCTGTTTTTGAGGATAATGCTGTTTTAACTGAAAACAGTAATTTTGCCAGAGATTTATTTAATAGATCTGTTTTTGGCACAATTCTCCGGAATGGCAGAGTAAAACTTTCTTTTTATGAAGCTTTTTTTCTTTTTGAAAAAGATAAATTAAATGTTTTAGATAAAAAAAACAAAACGCTTTCTTTTGAAACTTTCATAAGACGTTCAAGAAAAGCAGATAAGGATTTTCTAATAAAATATGCTGTTTTTAAGGATTTAAGAGAAAAAGGTTATGTTGTTAAGACTGGTTTGAAATTTGGTGCTCCGTTCAGAGTATACAACAAAGGAATCAAGCCAGGAGAGGATCATGCTTTGTGGGTTGTTTTTCCTGTTCACGAATCTAATAGTTTAACTTGGCATGATTTTTCTGCTAAAGCAAGAGTTGCTCATTCTACTAAGAAAAAATTGCTTATTGGTGTTGTAGATGATGAGGGGGATGTTAGTTATTGGGAGAATATGTGGATAAAGCCTTGATTTTTATTGTATTTTACTTAAATCTAATTTGACAAAGCCTTGCATAATATCTCTAGGAATATACGTTGTGATTGAACTATGTCCTTCTTTTATCATAAATTTATATAATTCTCCTCTTTTTTTATCAGGCAGGTCTTTAATAATTTCGTCTAATTCTTTTACATGTTTTATGTTTAATTCAATCGCAAAATCTTTTGTTATATCTAATATTTTAATATCTTCAAGTTTCACCTCAATACTTTCGTTATATGTTCCTGCAGAATAAAAAGAAATAACTCCTTTATCTACTTTAATTATTTCTTCTTCTTTCGGTTTTTCTTTCATCCATTTTGGAACTATTAATTCATTTAACATAATTCCTCTTTCTTCAATCTTATTATGATAATGTTCAAATACACTTAGTATGTCTTTTTTATTTCGTCCATACAATATTGTGCTATGCCAAACATCTAGACAAGAAAATTTGTATAATTTCATCTTAAAATATAGAAATTTGGTTCTATTATTTAACCTTTTACGTAATCAAACATAGGTTTTAGAATTTATTAAAACTGATGATCAATTGTTTCCATAACTTTTTCTATTTAAACAATTTTTATAATTGAACATATAGATTGAAAACCCTTGTTTTGTTCCATTTCCAAAAAGTATTTAAAAAAGAATCGTAATTATTTTATTGTGGATTCAGATAAAATTATTGGATTAGCGAGATTAAGACCTGTTCAACCAACAGATATAGCAAGACAGTTTGGTGTTGATTTGATTGTTGCGGGTGCATATTTATCCACTTTATCATCTAAAAAACTTCTTAGAATCACTAATCTTAAGAGTGGAAGCAGTCCTTTTTATTTTTATCCTGGTAATGAAGCTCAGCTTTTGGATTATTCTAAGTATTTGAATGAAAAAGACAGAATCACTTTTGACTTGCTTAAAGAAAAGAAAGTATTGAGACCTTCTGAAGAATCTCCTTTAATTAGAGTTTCTTTAGCTAATATCAAGGATTTTGCAATTCCTTTAGAAGCTTCTCATAATAATTCTAAGGAAATTTTTTACAAGTGGTTTTTATTGAAAGATGATGAAGCTATTGATATCATTAAGAAGATGGTTGATAAAAAAGAATTAGCTGTTAAAAAAGAGATTTCTGTTGAAGATATCAAACCTGAACTCAAAACAGAGCAAATCAAAAAGAAAATTAAAAAACCACAAATATCTCAATCAAACAATTCTGATTTCATTTCTTTTTTTAAGGAAAACAATATTGAAATAATTCAAATATTGAATAAAAAACAAAAAGATGTTGAAAAAATTATCAAGCTTCCGACAAAATTGGGGCTTGTTAAATTTTATTGCAGGATTTTAACAAAGGCAAAAGTTAGTGATTCAGATATTAGTAAAACAATGATTAATGCTCAGTTAAGAAAACTTCCTGCTTTGTTGTTATATTCTGGAGATTTGACAGTTAAGGCAGAAGAGCTTTCAAAAAAAGTTGATGATATTTTAATTAAGAGGTTTTAATTATGGGTGTTAATCTTAAGGAATTATTTGATAGAAAGATTGTTTCTTTTAAAGATTTAAGCAATAAAATAATCATTGTTGATGGTTATAATATGCTTTATCAGTTTTTGACAACTATTAGAGGACCTGATGGTTCTGTTTTCACAAATAAAAAAGGCGAAGTTACTTCTCATATTATTGGTTTATTTTCTAGAGTTACAAAGCTTATGCTTGAAAACATAAAACTTGCTTTTGTTTTTGATGGAAAACCTCCTGCTATTAAAAATCAAGAGATTGAGAAAAGAATCAAAGCAAAAACACAAGCTAAAATTGCTTTTGAAAAAGCTGAAAAAGAAGAAGATGTTGATTCAATGAAAAAATTTGCAGGTAGAACTGCTAAACTAACTAAGCCAATGGTAGATACTGCTAAAAAATTATTAATTGCTTTAGGTATTCCTTTTGTTGATGCTCCTAGTGAAGGTGAAGCTCAGGCTTCTTTTATGGTAAAAAGAGGAGATGGTTGGGCTGTCGCCAGTCAGGATTATGATAGTTTATTGTACGCTTCTCCTAGAGTTATTCAGAATCTTTCCATTACGGGTAGAAGAAAGTTGCCGAGAAAATATGCGTACATTACAGTTCATCCTGAATTGATTGAGCTTGAGCCAAATCTTAAAAAACTTGAATTATCTGTTGATCAATTAAAATTCTTGTCTATTTTAGTTGGTACGGATTATAACCCTAAAGGCGTTAGGGGAATTGGCCCTAAAAAAGCATTGGTTCTTGTTAAAAAATATAATACTCCTGAAGAGATTTTTAAAGAAGCAGGCATAGAAGATAAAGAATGGAAGTTAATCAAGAAAACTTTTGATGAGATGCCTGTTAATAAAGATTATAATTTGGTTTGGAATAATATTGATAAAGATGCTGTTAAGGATTTATTAATTAATAATTTGGGTTTTCAGGAAGAAAGGGTTAATAATACTCTTGATAAGTTTAATAAATCTCATCAGAAAAATTTGGGTGCTTTCATGTGACGACTCTTAGAGAATCTTTGAAAGGATTGATTCCTGACAAATTGCTTTCTCTTGTTAAAAAGAGTTTTGATTCTGTTGGAAGTATTGTTGTTGTTGAGATTCCTGATGAACTTGTAAAATATGAAAAAGTTATTGCAAAGCAATTGATTGAGAATCTTAAAAATACAACTACTGTTTTGAAAAAAGCAGGTATTCGTTCTGGTCAATTCAGAGGAATCAAGCTTAAATGGCTTGCAGGTAAGAGAACTAAGATAACTATTCATAATGAAAGTGGTTGTAAGATGAAGTTAAATGTTGAGATTTGTTATTTTTCTCCTAGATTGTCTCATGAACGTTTAAGGTTGGCTGAATTGATTAAGCAGGGAGAAAAAGTTTTGGTTGCTTTTAGTGGTGTTGCTCCTTATCCTTTAGTTTTTGCAAAAAACACAAAAGCTTCTGAAATTGTGGGTGTTGAACTTAATCCTTATGCTCATAAATTTGCTGAAGAAAATATTATTTTAAATAAATTTCAGTCAAGAATAAAAGTGATTAAAGGTGATGTTGCAAAGGTTGTTCCTTCTCTTGGTTTGTTTGATAGAGTTGTTATGGCCATGCCCAAAGGAGGAGATGCTTTTCTTGAATTTTGTATTCCTTCTGTTAAAAAAAACGGTTTTTTACATTATTATGATTTTGGTTCTGAAAATGAATTTGATGAGATTGCAGATAAGGTTAAATCTGTTTGTAAAAAATTAAATAGAAATTGTAAGATTTTGAAAGTTGTTAAAGCAGGAAATCATTCTCCTAGAGTTTACAGGGTTTGTGTGGATGCAAAAATATTATAAACCAATACTTCTTTTTCTGGGTTGGTGATACTTATGGTTAAAAAAAGTCCTAAAAAGAAAGTAAAAAAACAAGTAAAAAAGAAAACAGTCAAGAAAAGAATAACAAAACAAAAAACAAAGAAAACTTCTGTTGTTTTGAACAAAAAAAAAGAATTTAAATGTTCTAGTTTAAATTTTAAATTAGTTGCAGCGATTTTTGAAACAGTTCTTGCTATTCCTTTATTAGGGGGATTGTTGATAATTTCGAGTTTTTGGCTTTTGCTTGTTTTTGAAGTTATTATTGGAATTTTAGGAGTTATACAGGCAAATAAAGAGAATAAAGCAAACAAAGGTCATGTTTTGCAGATAATTACTGGTTTTATTGGTTGGATTCCTTTTCTTGGATGGTTATTACATCTTTTGTCTGCAACAATCTTGTGGCTTGAATGGAATAATGAGAAATAAATAATGATTAATTTTTTATTTTTTCATTGCTTTTAGTTTCATTTCTTTTGGCATTTTTTCTATTGCATATCTTAATGCTGTTCTAGGCATTGTTTCTTTATATTTCATAACAAAAGCAAATACTTCTTTTTGATATTTGTTTGCCGCTTCTTTCAGCATCCATCCGTATCCTTTTTGGACCATATCTTCTTCATCCTGCATCATTATTTTGGCAATTTCAAATGATTTGTTGAGAAACTCTCCTTTTTTTAAGGGATGTATTATTGTCACAGCAGCAGCCCTTCTTTCCCATCTGTTTTTTGATTTCGACCATTTTTTGTTATTCTCATATAATTCAGGATATTTTCTTAATAAAAATCCTAGAGTGTGTGTGCAGAAGTCATCGCAGGATGCCCAGTTTTTAACATATTTTTTAAGCCATTTATCAAATCTGTTAAAGTCTTCTTTTGTATGTGTATTTTTTAGCTTATATATCCAGTCAAATGCTATTGTTCTGTATTCGCTTATGTTAGTATCGAGCAGTTCTTCACATATTTTGTATATCTCTTTTTTTTCAAGTTTTTTTATGTGTTGAAAATACTTTTTTGCGATTTTTCTTGTTTTCGGTGTTCTTACTCCTAGTAGTTTTATTTCTTCTTTAAAGAATCTCTGGCATCCATCTTTATAATTCAATTCAATCTCTTGAGCAAGTTCTTTTTTTATTTCAGTTATTATTTTCATTTTTTTGGTTATCAAAAAAACCATTTCCATCATATATTGCTTGAAGATCTTCCTGCCAGGGAAGTACTTTCAATTGATGTTCAAACTTTTTGATATTATAATATGTTGTAGGGTCTTGTCTTTGAGACTTTTCTTCCATATATTTTTTTAATCTCTTTAACTTTTCTTCTACACTTAATTCACAAGCGTCATCATCTAAATCAAGTTTTTCTCCACTTAATCTATTGGTATATGCTTTTGCAATTTTTCCTTCAAAAATAATCATTATTTCTTCTAAATCTTTTCTTTTGTAGTCTATCCTGAGAGATTCTCCTTTTTCGGTAGAGATTCTGCTTACAACAAGTTCTTCCCCAGAAAATGTTTCAAGAGAATATGCTTCATCAACTGAATAAATGGGCGTTTTATCTTTTAGAAAACCAGGTAGACTAATTTCAGGATTTTTTTTCCAGTTCATATTAACCAAATATTTTCTTGTACTCTTCGTCTTCTTTTTCTTTGGCTTTAACTTTGACAATTGCTTTTTCAAAATCTTCTTGTTTT
>CAZNAM010000030.1:0-9013 GCA_964571335.1 uncultured Methanosarcinales archaeon
TTGATGATATCATTAACCTGCTGTTCTGCAGGCTTATATTCATCAATCCTTACTTTTGCATCAGAAATTGCTGCTTCAACACGAGAAACAGGATGTGGTGCGTTTGTTCTTGGATCAATACCATTTCTGTGAATATATTCAACAATCTTTTTTTTCTTTTGATCAACAAGAGCTTTTCTATATTCAGAGGTAACCTGAATTACACCATCTTTAAGAATAATCTCAGCTATTTTCAAAGGATCTTCTGTTTTGAAAATATTTTTTAATTCATTTTCACTAGCAAGATTTCCTTTTTTAGCATCAGAATAAATCTTAGGATGAATCAAAGCTTCAGAAACAAGTGATGGATCTTTTTTAGCTTTTACAGCAACTTCTGGATTAATAACTATTTCAAAAGTTTCAGACCCTTTCTTTAGTCTTGCTATGTTAAAATCACTCATTAAATATACCTCCAATTATTTTTTTTTGAGGTATTTTTCTAGACGTCCTTGTTCAACTTTTGTATATTTTTTATCTTTATTAGATATTAAAGCTGCATCAATTCTATCAAAATTGAAATTTTTTCCGAGAAAAGTTTTTAATGACTTAATACAAAGTTTAAGACCATCATCAATAGTCATTTTCTCATTATATTCTTTTTCAAGAATCTCATTTATTTCAGCTTCCCCTTCTCCGATCACAGTTGCTTTAAACTGGAAAAAAATACCTGTAGGATCTGTCTCGAAAAGTTTTGGACCTTCTTCATCTACCCCTGCTAAAATTAAGCTAACACCAAAAGGTCTTAAACCACCGCTTTGAGTGCAAACCTGCTTAAGATTGCAAACATCTTTAACAATTGTAACCACATCAATAGGTGAATCATAAGTCACACTATGCTGCTGAGCTTTAACTTGAGAACGCTCAATTAAAACTCTTGCATCTGATAAAATACCAGAAGCAGTTGCTGCGATGTGTTCATCAATCTTAAAGATTTTTTCTACACTGTCTGGAATTATCAATTTATCGACAATTCTTTTATCTGCTACTAAAATAATACCGTCTGAACAAACCATACCTATAGCAGTACTGCCTTGTTTTACTGTTTTTTTAGCATATTCTACTTGTAATAATCTTCCGTCAGGGCTGAACATTGTAATTGCCCTGTCATATCCCATCATTTGATGTTGCATTGGTTGCATTGATTTTCCCTCCTTTATGAAACTAATTTGTTTGTTTTTTGAAGAATACCGCTAACTCCTAAAGACCTGACAATAACAGGTTCTTTATTGATACCCTTTGTTAATGTAAAAGCTGCTTTAAGAGAATTGACTTTTTTTGAACTTACTCTTATAACTCCTTTATTTTCAAAGTATTTTTCTTTTAATAGTACAAGACCCATCTCTGCCAAACCTTTAATTCCGGTATATTTCAAAACTGAATCTAATATAGCTTTGGATGTCTGCAAAAAAGTAAAATTCTTTTTTGAGATTACCTCAAAAGCAATATAACGTTTTTTTTCCCTTAAACTTGGTTTTAAAGGCTTGATTTTTTCCATTTTTTATCACGGAGAATTGTAGCGGTCGTTCATTCTCTCACATAAAACTAAAAACCTACAGGGTTTATAAATCTATCGGAAAAAGAGTGGATATGAAAGAAAATGCTTGAAAACCTCACTTGACCGCAACATTTATATAGAAGTTATGAATATATATTCATTATGGGTTATGAATCATAATCCAAAACAAGCATTTGGAGGTGGAAAAAATGCCAAACAAAGATAGAACAGGACCTTTAGGAGAAGGACCTAGAACTGGAAGAGGTTTAGGACCTTGCGGAACTGGAACAGGAATAAGAAGAGGAATTGGAGCAGGAAGAGGTTTTGGAAACAGACAAAACTTCAACCAAACTGAAATAAGTGAAGACAAAATAGAAAAACTAGAAGAAGAAAACATAGAACTAAGAAAAGAACTAAAAAAAATAAAAGACAAATTAGAAAACTTATGAACACAAAAAAACTGAAACAAGCAGTAATTAGCTCAGGCAAGTCCTTTTACAGGACCTTGCCAATTTTATTAGGAGTTATACTATTAATAGGATTATTTGATTCTTTTATTCCTAAAGAAACAATTATCAACTTATTCAAAGGAATCCCCTTAATTGATTCTTTTATAGGTGCTAGTTTAGGAAGTGTATTAGCAGGAAATCCAATTACGAGTTACATAATCGGTGGAGAATTATTAAATCAAGGAATAAGCTTACTAGCAGTAACTTCATTTTTAGTTGCCTGGGTAACAGTGGGAATAATTCAACTTCCTGCAGAAGCAATGTTATTAGGGAAAAAATTTGCAATAACAAGAAATATACTTAGTTTCTTTTTCTCAATAATCGCAGCACTGATGACTGTTTTTATTATAGGTGTAATATGAGAAAAAGTGAAAAAAGCAAAGCAGGAATTAAATTTTTTGGTTTAGTTATTATAATTTATTTAATTCTTTTAATCCTGAACACTACAAAAACAATAAATGCAATAGAATATTCTTTTAAAATTCTTATACAAATAATTCCAATATTTATTCTTGTAATTTTATTAATGATATTCATAAATTATTTTCTAACTCTAAAAAGAATGAAAAAATACATAAGCAAAGAAGCAGGTAAAAAAAGATGGTTAATAGCAGCAATAACAGGAATCATATCAACAGGACCAATATATGCCTGGTATCCTATGTTAAGTGAAATACAAAATAAAGGTAAAAATAATGGATTTATTGCAACATTCCTATATAACAGAGCAGTAAAACCTGCATTAATTCCTTTAATGATATTTTATTTTAGTCTTACTTTTGTAATAGTTCTAACAATAGTAATGATATTTCTTTCAATAATACAAGGAATGATTATAGAAAAAATAACCGAGGTGAAATCATGAAAATAGCTGTAGCAAGCAGTGGAAAAGACGAAAATTCTCAAATAAGTCCAATAAGTGGCAGAGCAGAATATTATCTTATCTTTGAGGATAAAATATTGAAAAAGACAATAAAAAACCCTTTTACAATAGGCGGAGGAGGAGCAGGACCTTCAGTAGCACAAATGCTTGCAAATGAAAACATAGATTTAGTAATAAGCGGAACATTTGGCGAAAGAATGTTAGATACTCTAAAAGAAAAAAATATAAAAACAAAAATAATTAAAGATAAAACAGTTAAACAAATTATTGAGGAGATATAAATGCCAAGACCAAGAATGTGCAGGAGAGTAGGATATGCTCCAAAAAGCAATTACTTCAAACCAGCAGGAATTCCAATGAGCTTGCTAAAAGAAGTAATACTGACAATAGATGAATTTGAAGCAATAAGACTGAAAGATCTTGAAGAAAAAGATCAGGAAGAATCAGCCAAAAAAATGGGCATATCTCAACCCACATTCAATAGGCTACTAAAAATAGCAAGAAAAAAAATAGCAGAAGCAATAGTTGAGCCAAAAGCAATTAAGATAGAAGGCGGAAATTATGAATTTGTTAGGGGCGGAAGAAGGTTTGGTCAAAGATAATAAATACCATTTTCTTAGTTAACAGCTTCAAATCCCTGCTTATTTGATTGAAAGCAGACATTCTCCGAAGGAACCTACCCTCTTGTCTGTCAGATATATTTGAAATAAAGGATTTGACTTAATGCTGTTAACAAAAATATAATTGGCACAGATATTGTGGATATTAAAAAAACATTTAAATAATACATCATTCTACATAAAAATATGAAAAAAGTCGTGATATTCTCAATATTAGTATTTTCACTTCTATTAATTAGCTGTGGGAAAAATAACATACAAGGAATGAGTGTTTTAGATGTTGAAAATAAAAATAATGAAGTACAACAAGAAAAAACATTTCAAGAAGAACAAACAAGAACAGAACAAAAAACAGCAATTGATATGCTTGACGAACTAAAAAAAAGCACTGAAATAAAACAAGAATCAAAAACAGGAACATTTTATGGAGAGATAGACATATCAACAGAAGGCAAAGATGCACTAAAAGAAAAAACAAAAGCATTATTTGAAAAAGAATTTTTTAACTTAAGCGTTATTGCAGACAAACAACAAGGAGCAAGGTATTACTAAAATGGCAAAAAAAACAACTAAACCAAAAATAAGCTTTTTTCAAGTATTAGGAATAACAGGAAAAATATTAGGATCAATAATATCAATAATATTCATGCTATTTTTCTTAATGTTAATAATTGGATTTTTTGGATTATTTATGGGGGGAGAAATTGAAACAGGAAATGTTGCATTAATACAAATAAATGGACTGATAACTGCAACAGGAACAGACAGCATGATGCAAAACGGAGTAAAATCAGATGACATAGTTTCATTAATAGAAAAAGCAGAAGAAAACAAAAAAATAAAAGCAATATTATTTGAAATCAACAGCGGAGGAGGATCTCCTGTAGCATCAGATGAAATATCAGAAGCAATCAAAAAAGCAGAAAAACCAACAGTAGCATTAATAAGAGAAGCAGGAGCAAGCGGAGCATTCTGGATTGCAACATCAGCAGATAAAGTTTATGCAAACAGAATGAGTGTAACAGGAAGTATAGGTGTAACATCAGCAGGATTAACATTTGAAGATTTTATAGAACAATATAACATAACATACAGAAGATTAACAATAGGAGAATACAAAGATACAGGAAGTGTGTGGAGAGGAATGACACAACAGGAAAAAACAATAACACTTGAAAGAATGCAGAAAATACAAGAAGAATTTATTAAAGCAATAGCAGAAAACAGAAATCTTGAAACAAGCTTTGTAGAAAAATATGCAGACGGCTCAATATTCTTAGGAAACGAAGCAAAAGAAGCAGGATTCATAGATGAATTAGGCAATAAACAAGATGTGAAAAAATATCTTAAAGAAAAACTAGGTGAAGACATTACATTCAGAAAGTATAAGACAAGTAAAGGATTAGCAGAAATATTAAGCGGAGTAATTACAGAACAATCAATGAATGTTGGAAGAGGTCTTGGAGATAAATTATTACAAGAAGACAACACTAAAGTTTTAGTCTAACTTTTTGACCTATTTTTATTTTATTTTTTATTGAAAAATTCTGATTAACTTCAAGAACATATTTTCCTTGAGAAGAATACAAAGCACAAGGCTCTTTTTCACAAGGAATTGCATCAAAAATATTGACGATTTCTAAATCTTTATTTATAAAAATAATATCAAGAGGAATCAAAGTATTTTTCATCCAGAAAGTTCTCTCAGCTTGTTCTTTGAAAATAAACAACATTCCTGAATTTTCATCTAAAGAAGTTCTGAACATCAAACCATTGCTCTGCTGTTCAGAAGTTTCAGCCAACTCAACACTAACTTGTTTTCCACTTTCAAAAACAACATAAGATTGATGAGAACAAGAAAACAAGAATAAGAATATGATAAATATAAAAAAAAGTTTTTTCATAACTCTAATCCTCTCTTATCTTTCCAGATAGGTTTTTCAACAAACTTTTTTGGATTGAAAACTTTTGCTTCGATAAGCTCGTCAATATTAATCATTATAACATCATCAGCCAACCTTGGACAAGATGTGTTAACCCAGCAATCAACAAAAGAAAAATTCTCTAAATCCTCAACATTAAGATTATCTGTCAAAAAAATATAAGCATTTTTGTTAATTTGTTCTTTCAATTGCTGAGCAAGAGCAAGATTTTTCTGGCCAGGCTTTAAAGAAACAATAATCCCAATATTTTTTGCGTGTAGAAATTTCAACAAAGCACCTTTTCTTCTCTTAGCATACTTATCAACATCAGCTTCAGAAACTTTTGTCAATACTTTAGTGAAAGGATTCCAAATCCAAACAGGCATACTTGTCTTGTAAGCAGTATAGATAGGATGAAACATTCCACTACCAACAAACAAAAAAGCATCAACATCTTTTTTGAAAAAAAGAGCATTAACAACATTACAACCAAGAGACTGTCCTGCTAAATCAGTGTTTAATTGTTTTTTGACATCATCAATTTTATGAACGTGCTGAGAAGTTGTCAAAACAGCAATTTTTTTCGGAAGCTTGCTTAAAGCAGACTTAGACAGCTTGATATCAATCTTTGCTCTTGCAGGAATTGAAATTATTTTCATAACAACAAAAAAGAGTAATGATTAATTTAAATGTTTTGCAAGAGACTGCCATAACATAGGAATTGTTTTATCAGCCAAAGGCTTTAAATTAACAATATCTTCCTCATTATAAGCAATAATCTTATTCAAAGAAGCTCTATTACCATTTTTTCTCCAATCTCTCCACAAAAGAACAGCATCACTGCCGCACATACCATCAACGTCATCAGCTCTTTTAAGATTGAAAACTTTTTCAATATTTTTTAAGCCTCCTGTGTGGCCCAATCTTGAACAAACATAACGAAGATCAATATGAGGCTTGTTCCACTTAAAACCAAAATATTTCTCAACAATAGGCATATCAAAACTCAAACCATTAAAAGTTACAACTGCCTTATATTTAGCAAGTTCTTGCAAGACTTTTTTCCTGTCCATATTAATATCCCTGACAAAAGTTTTTGTCTCATAACCATCAAATAAACCAAGAACAGTAATATTTCCTCTATAACCAGTAGTTTCAATATCTAAGAAAACAGTGTCATCCTTTAACTGATTATATAACCTAAAATGATCTTTTTTCTTGAGATTTTGATGGAAAAAATCAAGGTCATCATTCCAAAGAGCTTTTTTTGCTTTTAGAATATTTATATCCATAACTTTTTTTCTCAAAGAACTAAAACCATTAATTGATTTTTTAGAAATAAAAGAATCCCAATCATCAATACCCTGAGACCAAATATTCTTCTCAGCATTATTAGAAACTCTTGGAAGAAAAATAAAACTCTTTTTTATCATAAAAAAACTAGAAAGAGAATGTTATAAAAGAGTTTATATACACTAAATAGTAGGTTATTTTAACATCAGCACATTATTTCAAGTAATTAGTTTCAAAATTTCTTTTCTAACTTGATTAAATACTTTTTTATTAACTCTGGCAATTCTTTTCTTAACTAAGGTCTGTTTTAAAGTAAATATCTTATCAACTTTAATTCTGCTTTTAACAATCAATTTTCCTTTAAGCAAATCAGAATTATCAATTAAAACAGAACAATTTGCATCTTTAAAATTTGAAGTAATTCCACAAGTCACAATATCTTCTACTCTTTTATTATAACTGTTATTTGACAGAATCAAAACAGGACGCTGTTTGACACTTTTCAAATCTGAAAATGGGAAAGGAACTAAAACAATTTCTCCTTGTTCAAATGGTATCCCAGATTTCATCTTCTTTATTTCTCCACAATTCTTCTGCAACTTTTTCAGAATGTTTCAACAAATCATTAAAATCTTCTTTTAATCTTTCAGAATCTTTTTCAATCAGAATTTTGTTTTTTTCCTGAACTAATATTAAATTATCTCCTTTATTTATCCCAATCAATTCTCTAATTTCTATAGGTATGGCTATCTGACCTTTATCTGAAACTTTAACAGTTTTAACAAACATTTTTTCTCACAAAAGAAAGTAAGAATTTTCTTACTTATAAACTTTTCGTTGCTTTCAAAGAATAATAAACTCTCCTGTTGTTTTTACCCTTATTATCCATGCTGACAATCTCAACTTCACCAACTTCATCTGTGTTCTTGACATGAGTTCCACCGTCACACTGCCTGTCAATATCACCAATAGTTATTATCCTTAATTCTTTGACAACAGGAGGAAGAACTTTTGCTAACTTAACCAATTCAGGATCATCCAAAGCTTCAGCTCTAGGAAGATAACTTATTGAAATTTCCTGACCTTTTTTCATCAAATTATTAGCTTCACTCACATAAGCAAAAATC
Organism: uncultured Methanosarcinales archaeon; assembly: GCA_964571335.1. GTDB lineage: Archaea > Nanobdellota > Nanobdellia > Woesearchaeales > ARS49 > JAFCDQ01. The sequence goes on from CAZNAM010000030.1 coordinate 7,889, forward strand.
TCTTCTTTATTAAAATCCTCTAAATTAAAATCAATCCTGCTCTTTTCAATATCTAACTGATTACCTGTAATCAAAGCTTTTGCTTTTTTATTAAAAATAGAACTTATCACGTGAGCAGCAGTATGCATTCTCATCAAAATATGTCTTTTTTCCCAGTCAATAACTTCTTTCACAATGTTATTCTCTTTGATAAAATCTCTCCATTTGCTTTCTTTAAGAAAATGAATTATATTTCCGTCAACTTTTTTTACTTTTTCAACATCAAATTCATTATTGTCTAAAATTATTTTTCCAGTGTCAGAAGGCTGGCCTCCCCCCTGAGGATAAAAAATAGTTTTATCAAGAATAATCCCATCATCAACAACTTTGATTACCTTAGCATTGCATTCTTTTAAGTAAGAATCATTAAGGTATATTAATTCTGTCATTATGTTATTAAGAAAGAATTATTTTAAAAATTTATCTAAACTTTTATTTTGCTGATTAATAAAAAAATGGAAAACACTTAGTTTTAAAATTTACTATTTGATAGGGGAAACATTTATATACTATTATGTATTTTTCTGATTAAATTTTATGAGGAAAAAATGAAGATAGAAGAAATAATTAAGAAAGAAGAAAAAAAAGGTTTTTTTAGTAAAGCTAAAAATTTTCTTAGTCCAAGAAATTTAATTCTCACAGGCTGTTTATTATATACTTCTTTAATAGGTATTAATTGTAATAGTAATCCAAATGAAAATCAACCTCCTGTTTTAAATAATATTGCTGATGTTGTTGTTAATGAAGGAGAATTAGTTAAAATAAATCCAACAGCAACTGATCCTGATAATGATCCTTTAACTTTTACTTATGAATCTCCATTAAATACTAATGGAGAATGGCAAACTAATTATGATGATTCGGGAGTTTATAATTCTGTAGTAACTGTTGTAGATGATAAAGGTGGAGCAGATACTCAAGTTGTTCAAATAACTGTAAATGATGTTATTATGAATTTACCCCCTGTTTTAGATTTTATTGATGATATTGTACAAGATGAAAATACTTTGATTAGAATTGTGCTTAATGCAGTTGATCCTGATGGTGATAACCTTGTTTATAGTATGAGTGATGCTAGATTTGTTA
>CAZNAM010000031.1:0-8824 GCA_964571335.1 uncultured Methanosarcinales archaeon
TCTCCATTACCTTCTCCAACCAATCCTGGAGGTATTGCTACAGGAGCAATTCCTGCTTTATTTCAAAGCTTAGGCGCGGGTGATCCTCAAACAGCTTTGTTGATGATTGCAGGTATTTTAAGTACTGCCATTGTTTTTTGTCTAGCAGTTTACGCTCAGGCTATGAAAGTTGAAATTCCTTTATCTTTTGGTAGAGTTAGAGGGCAAGGTATGCGTTGGCCTTTATCTTTCATTTACACATCTAATATTCCTGTTATTCTTGTTTCTGCTCTTATCGCAAACATCCAGTTATGGGCAAGGTTGTTTCAAAATTGGGGTTTTCCACTTTTTGGCACTTTTGTAGGAGGTAATCCTGCTTCAGGTCTTGTTTCTTGGTTGTCTGCCCCTAATATTGTTGGTAAAATAATTAAAGGGAGTATTACTTTTGCAGATGTGGGTCATTCTGCAATCTACATGTTATTTTTAATTGCTGGTGCGGTTTTATTTTCTTGGTTTTGGGTACAGACTAGTGGAATGGATGCTAAAAGTCAAGCAAAACAGATTATGTCTTCTGGTTTACAAATTCCTGGTTTTAGAAAAGATCAGCGAGTTTTAGAAAGGCTTTTAAGCAGGTATATTAAACCATTAACTATAATGGGTGCAATCGCTGTTGGTTTACTTGCTGGTTTAGCAGATATTAGTGGTGCTTTGACTCACGGCACAGGTTTATTATTGACTGTTATGATTATCTATAAATTATATGAAGAAATTGCTAAACAGCACATGATGGATATGAATCCTATGTTACGTAAGTTTATGGGAGGTAGTTAATGGTTTTTGATGCTTTTTTTGACTCTATTTTTACTCCTTTATTAAAAATAGGTATTGTTCCAACAATCATAGTTATTGCTTTTGTTGTAAGTATTTTGATGGTGTATATTTACAAATGGGCTACTGATCAAAAAATGATGAAAGAGCTTAAGGATAATATCAAAAAATATCAAAAAGATATGAAAGATAATAGAAAAGATCCTGAAAAATTTATGGAGTGCAGTAAAAAAGCCAACAAACTTAATTTTCAATATATGAAGCATAGTCTTAAACCAACTTTATTTACTTTTATTCCTATATTAATTATTTTTGGTTGGATGAATGCAAATTTATATTTTGATCCTCTTTCTCCTGGAGATGAATTTGATGTTAGTGTTTTTGTTAAAGATGATTTTAAAGGAAATATCTCTTCTGTAAATATTCCTGAAGGAATAGAGATTATTTCTAATGATGCTATTAAAGCTGAAAAAGAACAAGCAGTTTTTAGATTTAAAGCAATTAAAAGTGGAAATTATGATTTAGAATTTAAAGCTGAAGATGATGATGTATTTAAAGAAATTCTAATTACTGATACTTTCAAATATGAAAATCCTGTTAAAGAATTTAATTCTGGATTGATAACTAAAATTGTTGTGGGGCACAATCGTCTTGAAGTTTTATTTGGTCTTTCTTGGTTATGGACGTATATTATCTTTGCGGTTTTTTTCAGTATGATACTTAGAAAAATATTGAAGGTTTATTAAACAACAGATTTATTTTACATATAGAAAATAATTCTTTATTACTTCTTTCAAATCAAAACCTTTTTAAAGTTTTATTTATAAATGGTATTTATAAAGTATTGAGGGGGCATCATGGCAAAAAAAACTGCTAAAAAACAGACTAAAAAATCTTCCACTAAAAAAAAAGTTGTTAAAAAGAAGAGTTCTGTTAAATCTTCTGACACCACTGTAAAAAAAACAAGGAAATTTCACAAAGAAATTGAAATTGTCAATATTGTAGTTAGTGCTGCTTTGGGCCACGACATTCCTTTAGAAAAAATGGCTGCAACCCTTCCCAATACAGAATATAATCCTGAACAATTTCCTGGATTAGTTATTAGAATCAAAGATCCTAAAACTAGTGCTTTAATTTTTAGTAGTGGAAAAATAGTCTGCACTGGTGCCAGGAGTATGGAAAAAGTTAAAGAGAGTATTAAAAAAATAATTAAAAATCTTGAAAAGATTAATGTTAAGATAAAAGAAGTTCCTGTTCCTGAAATTCAAAATATTGTTGCTTCAGGCAGTATAGGAGTAGATCTTAATTTGAACGTTCTTGCTATGAAGTTGGATAATACAGAATATGAACCAGAACAATTTCCGGGGCTAGTTTATAAACTCCCAAAACATAGGGCCACATTTTTATTATTTAGTAATGGGAAAATTGTCTGCACAGGCACTAAAAGTGAAGGAGAAGTTCATGAATCAGTTGATAAACTTATTGAAATCCTTAAAGAACTCTTTGAGAAAAAATAAAGGACTAAATACTCTATTTTTTATTGATTTTATAAACTTTACAATACAGAATAATAAACCATATAAAAACAACTGTTTTTCTCATCATTATCATGGATGCATCTGAAATTATTCCAAAAATGATCGATTTTTTTGAAAAGACTCAACTCGAAAAATTATTAGAGCAAGTTAGACTTGGAGACAAATTTCTTATTGTCAATTTTTCAGATATTGCTAAATTTAATTTAGAACTTGCTGATCTTTTTCTTGATCAGCCTGAAGAGCTTCTGAAAGGTGCTGAAATAGCTGTCGGTCAGATGGATCTAGGTACAGAAGTTAAGAATTTTATTTTAAGAGTGGTTGGTTTACCTGAAAGCACTAATTTGATGATTAGAAATATTAGAAGTATTCATCTTAACAAGATTTTTTGTTTTGAAGGGGTTGTTAGACAGAAAAGTGATGTTCGTCCTTTGGTCACAACAGCAAGATTTGAATGTCCTAGTTGTGGTAATGTTCTTCCCATTATTCAGTTAGATAATAAATTTAAAGAGCCAACAAGATGTAGTTGTGGCAGAAAAGGAAAATTTAGACTTTTAGGTAAAGAACTTGTTGATGCTCAAGGTATCGTTCTTGAAGAAATGCCTGAAAATTTGGAGGGGGGAGAACAGCCTAAGAGAATCAATATTTTTTTGAAAAATGATTTAGTTAGCTCTCTTGGAGAAAAAAAAACTAATCCTGGAACAAAAATCAAAGTTGTCGGGGTTATAAAAGAAATACCTATTTTTACTAAAGGGGGTTTACAAAGTACTCGTTTTGATTTATTAATTGAAGGCAATTCTGTTGAAACTATTGAAGAAGATTTTACAGATATTAATATTGATGATGCAGAATTAGAACAAATAAAAAAATTATCTAAAGATCCTTTTTTAATGAATAAAATAATCATGAGTATTGCTCCTTCTATTTATGGTCATGAATATATTAAAGAATCTCTTGCTTTACAAATGGTGGGGGGAGTTAGAAAAAAAAGAGATGATGGGGTTGTTACAAGAGGAGATATTCACATTTTATTGGTGGGTGATCCCGGAGCAGGCAAATCTCAACTGCTTAAGAGAATCCTTATTGTTGCTCCTAAAGCAAGATATGTGACTGGTAAAGGTGCTTCTGGAGCAGGTCTTACTGCTTCTGTGGTTAAAGATGAATTCTTAAATGGTTGGAGTCTTGAAGCAGGAGCTTTAGTTTTGGCCAACAAAGGTATTTGTGCTATTGATGAACTTGATAAAATGAGTAAAGAAGATACTTGGGCAATGCATGAAGCTCTTGAACAACAGACAGTATCTATAAGCAAAGCAAACATTCAAGCCACACTTAGTGCTGAAACTACTGTTCTTGCGGCAGCAAATCCTAAATTTGGAAGATTTGACCCTTATGACCTTGTTGCTAATCAGATTAATCTACCTCCTACTTTAATCAACAGGTTTGATCTTATTTTTCCAATTAAAGATTTACCAGATATTAAAAAAGATGAACGTATGGCTCGGTTTATTTTAGAATTGCATAAGAACAACATTAAAGAACCTGAAATTAATACTGCCCTTTTAAGAAAATATTTTGCTTATGCTCGTCAAAATATCAAACCCAAACTAACTGATGAATCTATTTCTCATTTAGAAGATTATTATATTAAAATGCGTTCTCAGGCAGTTGGACAAGGATCAAGAGCTGTTCCTATTTCTGCTAGACAGTTAGAAGGCCTTGTTCGTTTATCTGAAGCAAGTGCTAAATTAAGACTTAGTCCTGTGATTGAAAAAGTTGATACTGAAAAAGCAATAACTCTTCTTGATTTTTGTTTGAGACAGATCGCGTTTGATGAAGAAACTGGAACTATTGATATTGATCGTATTTCTTCTGATATTTCTACAAGTCAGAGAAATAAAATAATTCTTGTAAAAGAAATTATTGGAGGTCTTGAACATCAATTAGGTAAAACTATTCCTATTGAAGATATTATTAAGAAGGCTGAAGAAAAAGGTTTGTCTGAAAGTGAAACTGAAGAAGTTATTCAAAAACTTAAACGTGGCGGAGATGTTTTTGAACCAAGAAGAGGATTTATTAGTAAAATTTAATTAAAAAATAACCAATACTCTTCAAAACAAACATTTTTGATTAAGTCATTTTATTTATTATATCAGTTCATTCATTTTTTCTAATTGAAAGCAACTGTTTTGAGTGTATTTATTGTTTATTTTTTCACAAACTCTGAAATCTCCATTCATTGCAAAATGCATATAACAGGAATCTTTTTTAGTTTCTTCTGTTATTTTTGAACAAATATTGCTGATTTCATAATCTTTTGCGGCATTATATAAACAATCATCCTTATTGATTATAGTTATTATTTTTTCACATTGGTTAACTGTTAAATCTGCAGATTTTGTATTTTTCGTTTTTTCCAAGACTGGTTCTTTTTTATTTTTCATTTCTTCTGCAACACAATCAATACAAGTTTTATTTTCTCCATTTTCACAAATCATATTTCCGCAACAAGGTGTTATTGTTTCATGATTGCATTTTCCATCAATACAAATATCTTTTGTGCAAACATCATAATCATCACATTCTCCTATACATTTTTTTTCTATTTCATCTCTCTGTTCTTCTGGGCTAGTTATTTTTGGTTGTTCTGTTTGTGCTTTTATTAATATTTGAAAATTGATTTCTTTTGTTAAAGTATAAGTTCCCATAGTTAATGTAACAACTAACCTATAATTGCCTGTTTGATATTGTATTGGTATTTGTTCAGTTATTTCAATAATATATTCTTCTATTTTCATTATTTTTTTCTTTGACGTTAACATATTTCCTTCTGATGAAAATATAATATAATTTATTATTGCATTTGTTGTTTTTTCTGAAGGATTTATTATTTGAATTTTTGTTATTAATGATTCTCCTTTTTGTAGTTCTGTATTTGTTAAACTTAATTTTAATGCGGGTGACTTTTCTTCAGGAGATAGTATTAGAAAAAAAAGTATTCCTAATATTAAAAGTACCAGAATCAAAGCTATAATAATTATTTTATTTGTTGTTTTTTTTGGAATTTTTGAAGATATTCTTAAAATAATATCAACTTCCTGCGGAGAATGTCCTGCTTTTATTAATGCATTTCTTATTTGTTCAGGTTTATATCCTCTTGCAAGATTTCTTTTTACATACTCAGTTAGTGATTGATTTACCATCTTCTTTAAAGTATATTTTTGTTTTTAAAAAGTTTTTTAAAACCACATTCATTCTGGATTTTTATGGGGGATGGTTTTAGGCGTACTGCTGTTAATTGTTGGGTTAAAGACTTGTTAGAAGGTAGTTTTGAGAGTGCTGATGAAGGCCCTTCAAAAGTGATTTTTAATAGTGGTCAGGAAGCTGGAAGAGTTAACATTATTGGAACAATTACAACAATTCTCAAAGGCGTTCCTTTTAGGTTTATTATTGATGATGGGTCTGGTCAAATTGAAGTTATTGATTTTGAGTCTGAAAGAGATGTCAAAATTGGTGATTTTATAAGGGTTGTTGCTCTGCCAAAAGAATATCTTAATACAAAATATCTTATTCTTGAAATTCTTAAGAAAACAGATTCTTTGTGGCTTAAATTAAAAAAAGGTGTTGTTAAAGAAGAAAGAGATATGAAAAGTGAAATATTAAATTTTATTAAAGAAAATGATTCAGGGGCTGGAATTTCTTTTGAAAGTGTTGAAGAGGAATTTGGTGCTGATATTGAAAAAAATCTTGATTTTCTTCTTGAAAAAGGTTATTTATTTGAAGCAAAACCTGGTTTTTTCAAAGTTCTTGAATAAATACAACAAAAAATTAGAAATCAAAATAATGCAGGTGTAACAAAAACCTCTAGTAATGCTGCTATGAATAAAATTAAAACAGATAATAAAACTAAATCAGATACATCAAGAAGAATTTTTTGGAAATTCTTTTTTCGATAATCTTTTCTTATTATTGCAACAGATATTATTCCTCCTGCCAGTGCTGCCACAAAATATGCCAATATTTCAGGTATTCCATGAACTGCGTATCTTAATATGCTTAAAGATCCAATATAAAAGAAAGCACCTATTTTCGGTAGCCCTAAAGTCGTGGCATATTGTGCAAGATGTGTTCTTATGAAGTTTCCTGCAGCAGCACCTATTACTGAAGCATTCCATGTTAATATGAATATTGCCCCGGCACCATATACAAATGAAAATAAAATACAAAAAATCAATACTTTAACATTATTCAAAAAAATTTTGCTTAATAAAGATGTTTGTGCTACTTGTCCTGTTACTTGTTGGTTTAGGTTAGCAATTGTTTGTGTTTGAACTCTGAACACTTCACTTGCCATTTCATTGGGCAAAAATACATATAGCAAAGTGAAAGCTAATGCTAAACCTATAAAGATCATCATCATCGCTGTTAATGCTTTTGAATGTTCTTTGAGAAGACTTTTTTCAATCGAATCATCTAAAAGATCTTTTTCTTCTTCATAAATCATCAGATTATAGATTAATGGAACTGACGCCATCACTGCTAAAAAGACCATAACTAAACTGGCATGATCTTCAAAAATCCATAATGCTAAAAACAAAGCTATTATGCCATAAAAAAAGCCAAGAGTTAATACAAACCAAGGTCTTCTTTCTGCCTTAAAAGGATTCAATATACTCTCCAAAACCATATACTAAAATATATTTGTTTTATTTAAATAGTTTTTGTAAGTTTTTATTTATTATTTTGAAGAAAAGCTTTTAAATAAACTCTTCTTTTGAGTAGTTATGAGTTATGATATATTATTAAAAAGGGCCAGGGAAAAACTTCCTGAATCTGTTTTTGAAAAAGAAAGGTTTGAAGTTCCTAAGGTTTTAGGTCATTTTGAAGGTAATAAAACAATTATTAGTAATATTCAGCAAATAGCAAATACTTTAAGAAGAGATGTTGAACATTTATTGAAATATTTATTAAAAGAACTTGCAACCCCTGGAGATATTAATAGATCAGGTCTGCTTATTCTTGGTTCAAAAATTCCAGCTTCAAGAATTAATGATAAAATAAAACAATATGCACATGATTTTGTTTTATGTTCTGTTTGTGGTAAACCAGATACAGAGCTAAAAAAAGAAGGAGGTTTTCTTGTGTTGAGGTGTTCTGCTTGTAGTAATAAACAGAATGTAAAATCTAAGATTTAAAATGAAATTAATCGCGAAAACTCATATCAAAGATGGTAAAACTCTTGTAGTTGTTTGTGATAAAGAGTTGATTGGTAGAGTATTGGAAGATGATGCCTGCATTCTGGATTTGTCTGATGAATTTTACAAGGGTGAATTGATGACTGAAGAAGAAGTTGGCGATCTTATCAGAAATGCAAATATGGTTAATTTTATAGGGGATAAATCTGTTAAATTAGGTATTGAAGAAGATATTATTGATGAAAATCACATAAAAATTATTGAAGATGTTCCTTTTGCGATGAGTGTTGTTGTAGAAGATTGATTTTTTCTAATATTTCTTCCCAATTGTTTACTCTTATAATATTTTTATGTAATTTTTTATTTTCATTCCAGGGTTGGTTGTATAACAAAGTAAGGATTCCTTTCTCCGCACATTTTATTGCATGATGATATGCATCTTCAATCATCACTGCGCAATTATTTTCCTGGCATATTTGTTTTTTTGTTTTTATTGACTTTGGAGAGTAATTTCCCAACATTGAAATTAAAGAGAAGGACTTATTAAAATATTTTTCAAGGGAATTATATGTTTCTTTTTTTATTATTTCAGGTCTGCTGGTTATTATCAAAAGTTTATGTTTTTTACTCAACTGATTTACGGCTTCTACTGCTCCCGCTATAGGTTGCATTTCTAAAAAGTTTTTTGTTTTACAGAACTGTTCAAATAATCTTCTGCCTTCTTCTTCTGATGTTTTTGTTAAACTTTCTAAAGAATAATAACTTTTTATATCTTCATATTTAATTTCTGTGCCTTTGGTTTCATTAAAATACAAAATTAATTTTTTGGTGGTGTCAAAAAGAACATCATCAACATCTATACCTATTATAATTTTTTAACACCAGCTTCCTAATCCTGTTTGTTTTTCTTTATCTTTTCCAAACATCCCTTCTATTCTTTTTTGCAATAGCATTATTGTTTGTTTTAAGTAATCTGAAACATTATATTCCTCGGCCAAATTTTTTGTTGCTTCAAAATATTTTATCGCACTTTTTTCTGCTATGGTAAATATTATTTTTCCCCCGCATTTCAAACATCTTCCTTTCAGAGGAGGTCTTCTGTATTTTTCATTGCAATTAACACATCTAAACACTTGCATTGAAAATTTTCTTAAATTTCCTTTTGTGTCTTTTAAAAAATGTTTTTCTATTACTAGTCTTGCAACATCGCTAGTGTCCACTGCTCTTACTTTTTTTGCTATTTGCATTTGTCCAGCTAATTTTTCACCCATACTTGGAAGAGTTTTATAT
>CAZNAM010000032.1:0-7527 GCA_964571335.1 uncultured Methanosarcinales archaeon
TTTTAATGCTCTTGCTGATTTTGGTTCTCCATGAACTATGAACACTTTTGGGTTTGTCTTAAATGCTGTCATCCATTTCAGTATATCCCTATAATCTGCATGTGCTGAGAAGCCGTTTATTTTTTCTATGTCTGCTTTTACTGCTACTTCTATTCCCATCATCTTTATTTTTTTGGCTCCTTCTAATATTATTCTTCCTAGTGTTCCTTCTGCCTGAAATCCGACAAATAATACTGTATTTTTAGGATTCCATATTCCATGTTTTAGGTGGTGTCTTATTCTTCCTCCTGTGCACATTCCGCTTCCTGCAATCACAATACAAGGTTTATGATAATCATTTAGTTTTATTGATTCTTCAGTTTTTTGTGTGTATGTTAAGTTTGGAAAAGAAAATGGATTTCTGAATTCTGTCAGTGCTTCTTTGTCAAAGTCTTCTCTGTGTTTTTTGAATATTTCTGTTGCTTTGATTGCTAAAGGGCTGTCTAAGAATACTTTTTCATTTGGAAATTTTCCTTGTTTTATCAGCTTGTTAAAAACATATAGTAATTCCTGTGTTCTTTCTATTGCAAATGAAGGTATCAATAATTTTCCTCCTTTTTTGAATGTGCTTTTTGTATATTTTAACAAAAGGTCATCTCTTAATGCTTCATCTTCATGCAGTCTATCTCCATATGTTGACTCAACTAATACATAGTCTGCTTCGTCTATTAGTGTTGGATTTTTGACTATTGGTACATCCCATTGTCCTAGGTCTCCTGAGAATACTATTTTTTTGTTTTTTCCTTTGTCTTTCACAAACATTTCTATTATTGCTGAGCCTATGATGTGTCCTGCATCTCTGTATCTTACTTTTATGTCTTTTGTCACTTGTATCATTTCATTGTATTTTATTTTCTTGAAGTATTTCATTGCATTTTTTGCATCTCCTAAATTATACAATGGTTCTCTTGGTTGTTTTCCTTCTCTTGCCAGTCTTTTATTTTCATATTCTGTATCTTTTTCTTGTAGTTTTGCACTATCTTCAAGCATTATTCTGCACAAATCTACTGTTGCTGATGTTGCAAAGATTTGTCCTTTAAATCCTTCTTTTACTAATTTTGGTATTAATCCTGAATGATCTATGTGAGCATGTGTTAAGAATAAGTAGCTTATTTTTTTTGGGTCAAATTTAAATCCTTCATAGTTTAGTTTGGTTGTTTCTTTTCTTCCTTGAAACATTCCGCAATCTACTAAAACATTTTTGTTTTCTGTTTCAATAAGGTAGCATGAGCCTGTTACTACTCCTGCTGCTCCGCAAAATTTTAGTTTGATTTTTTCACCTCATAAAAAATAAGAAAAATTATTTTTTCTTATTTAGTTTTATTGCTGCTGTTATTCCTGCACCTATTGCTGCTCCAATTCCTGCAGCTATCAATACTGCTCTTTCAGGGTTTGTTTTTATCATTGATGTTACTTTTTTCTCAGCTGCTTGAAACTTCTTTTTTGCGTTCATCAAATGTTTTTTTGCTTTTTGCTGAACAGTTATTTTTTTCTTTACTGGTTTCTTTTTCACAGTTTTTTTGGTTGTTTTCTTTTTCATTTAATATCACCTCTTTTTTGTAATGTTGGCTATTATCAGCCAATTTAGAATTATCAGTCCTCCAATTATCAAAAATGACCATGCCAGATTTATTCTTGCGTATTTTGCAAGTAGAAATACTAATCCTATTGAGATGAATACTAATCCTATCAATATGCTTATCAGCATGTAAACAAGTAATCTTGCTTTTCTGTTGATACTTTCTGTCTTTTCATCCCACCATTCTGTAATTCCTTCAGATATTCCTCCTAAGAATGAATGAAATATTTTCTTGATTACTTTGCTAAATTCTGAATGTTCCCTCTTTTTTGACATATATGTTTCAGTGTATATTATATTTATAAAGTTTGTGTAGTAAATTAGTTGTGTTGAAAGTCTAAAGATTTATTATTCCAGCAATCTAATAATTTCTTTTCTTTTAGATTCAAGTAGTTCTTTTGAATTAGCTTCAAGTCTTAATCTAACAACTGGTTCTGTATTTGATTTTCTTAAATTAAACCACCAATCAGAATATTGAACATAAATACCATCCAGCTCAGTAAACTCTCCTTCTGAATAAGCTTCTTTAATTTTTTTCATAGATTCATCTGCATTTTTTACTTTCATGTTTATTTCTTCACTTGTAAAAAAATTCTGTTTTAGAGGGTCTATCAATTCTTTTAATGTTTTTCCTGTTTTTGAAATTATTGACATGAGTTTAACTGAAGCAAATAGACCATCATCTAAACAAAAATTGGATTTGAACATTATGTGACCAGAAAATTCTCCTGCAAGAATTCCTCCTTCATTGATGAGTTTTTCTTTGTAAAAAGGATTCCCTACTTTCATCATAATAGGAATTCCTGAATTGTTCTTTATTGATTCTTTTACTGCTTTGCTGAATCTTAAATCATAATAGACTTTTTGATTAGGCTCAATTTTAAGTTCATGCTCTGCCAGAACTGCCAGTATTAAATCTGCAAAAACAATTTCCCCAGTATGATCAACAAAACAAGATCTGTCAGCATCACCATCAAAGAATATTCCTAAATCTGAGTTTGTTGATTTAATCTTATTTTTTAATTCTTCAAAATTCTTTAAATCATGTGGATCTGCTGGATGATTAGGGAAGGTTCCATCTGGTTTTTCATTTAAGCTGATAACATTCAAAGGAAGTTTTTCAAAAAAAGGTTTTGCCGAAATTGAACCAACTCCATTTCCATAATCAACAACAATATTGAGTTTGCTTATTTCATCTCCAAATTTAAGAACATGATTAAGATAATCTGATAATATTTCTTTTTTTATTATGTTTCCTTTTTTTCCAGCATAAATAAAATGATTTTTTTCAACAAGAGATTCAATTTCATTAATTCCTGATTCAGAACTGATTTGTAAAGCAGGTTTTTTTATTAATTTCAAACCATTATATTTTGAAGGATTATGAGATGCGCTAATCATGATACCTCCATCAAAAGTATAATTCGCAACACTAAAACCTAGCATCGGAGTTGTACACATTCCAATATTTATTACATCAGCTCCTTGATCATTGATTCCTTTTGCTAAAGCATCAAATAATTTTGGAGAACTATTTCTCATATCGTAACCAATAACAACTTTTTTTGCATTAAGAAATTCAACAAATGCTCTTCCTGCTTTGTAAGCTAGTTCTTCATTTATATTTTCAGGATATATCCCTCTTATATCATAAGCTCTAAATACGCTCATTTAAATTCCTCATTTTATTGATTTTGTATGAAAAGACTTTTATTAAATTTATGTATTTATATTCTTTAAGAAAACTAAAAATCAATCTATGATTATTGTATTTTAAGAAATATTTTTAAGTTTGTTTAAATCTAAAACATCTTTAGTTGTTAAAATCATAAAAGGACTTTTTTCAAAATCAACTAATTCTATTTCGTTTCCATCTGTTATGTCTGTGAGATGTTCTGCTATTTTATAATCTGTTGATTCTTTATTTTCAACATAATCAAATTTTTGATCTGTTTCAGGAATGTGATTGTAATCCAATTCAACTGGTTGCATTTCATATAATCTTAAACTTTGTTTAAGTCTGTCTGTTTCTGGTTGAAAATATGTTAAAACATATGTTAAAACATTACCCATATCTTTTATTCTTGATTGTTTTTCAAGAATTAATTTTTCTAAAGCTCTTAAATGTAATATTTTGAAAGGTGTTTTGTTTTCATCCTGATATTTTTTCAAGCTTTTTCTTTTTTTAGCTTGAAATCCTAATCTTACATGAAAATTTTCGTTGTCTTTATAAAATATGTTTCCTGTGTATTTTCCATATTCAATATTTCTATTTATTATGCTTGTTAATTCTTCTGTTTTTCTTTTTTTTCCATGAAGAATTATTTGGCATTGTTTTCCTGTTTCATTACTTTGAACTATAATATCATCTGTGAATTTATATAATATTTTGACTTTTTCAGAATTTTCGAGCAAGTTAGCTACATAATTACTCATTTCTTGTCTTTGTGCTTTTGTAACTATGCCCATAAATACATTAATCTGAAGTAATAATATATAAATGTTTCTATGATTTAATCACTCAGGAGTAAACACAATCTTTATTAAATCAGACATCTTATTAATATTTCCCTATGTCTGATATTATCAAAATTCTTAAAATTCTTTCAAAAGAGCAGGGAAAAACTATGCTTGCTAAATTAAAAAAGAAACACACCAGTTTTCAAATTTTAATAAGTACAATTCTTAGTGCAAGAGCTAAAGATGAAACTACTGAAGTAATAAGTAAAAAATTATTTCAAAAATATTCGACTCCTAAAAGATTAGCAGATGCAAATTTATTAGATATAAAAAAGATAATCAAACCTATTGGTTTTTACAACAATAAAGCCAAGAACATAAAGAATACTGCAAAGAAAATTTTAAAAAACAAGAAAAAGGTTCCAGAAGATATGAAAGAATTATTGAAATTAGATGGTGTCGGAAGAAAAGTTGCTTCCTGTGTTTTAGTTTATGCTTTTAACAAGTCAGCTATTCCTGTTGATACTCATGTTCATAAGATTGCTAACAGATTAGGCTGGGTTAAAACTAATAACCCCTTACAAACAGAAAGAGAATTAGAAAAGATTGTTCCTAAGAAATATCATATTCTTCTTAATGATGTTTTCGTTAATCATGGAAAAACTATTTGTTTAAGCTCTAAACATCCAAAATGCGATATCTGTAAGATAAATAAATATTGTAAAAAAATTATTTAGTAAAGATCTTTTACTTTTTTCTTTACATGATCAATGAAATATTTTGGGTTTATATTCTCGCCTAAACTTTTCTTCACTAATTCTTTTGGTTTGTAAACACATCCATATTTGTGGACTTTTTCTTTCAGCCATTCCTGTATTGCAGAATAGTTGTCTGCAGAAATATTATCTTCAATCTTTCCAATATCTTTTTCCATCTTATGCTGATATTGTGACGCTAAGATTGTTCCTATACTGTATGTTGGAAAATATCCTATTGATCCCATGCTCCAATGTATATCCTGCAATACTCCTTCACTATCTTTTTTTGGTTTTATCATCAGATATTCTTCCATCTTTTCATTCCAAACAGAAGGCAAATCCTTGACATTTATTTTACCATTAATCAATCCTTTTTCTATTTCATATCTTAGCATTATGTGAGAATTATATGTTGCTTCATCTGCTTCAACTCTTATCAAAGAAGGAACTATCAAATTCATATATTTATAAACTTCAAAAGAACTGAATTTTTTTAATGAAGGTATTTTATTTTTCAATAAATTTAAATTTTTCTCAATAAAAACTTTATTTCTTCCAATAAGGTTTTCCCAGAATCTTGATTGTGATTCATGGATTCCCATTGAAACTCCTCCTGAAACAGGTGTTCTATGTATTCCTTCAGCAACGTGTAGTTCATAAAGTGCATGTCCATATTCATGTATCACTGCTGAAAAACTTCTTTTGAAATCTTTTCCCTGATACCATGTTGTTATTCTTACATCATCTCCTCCAATCTCTTCTGTGAAAGGATGTGCTGAAGTATCTAATCTTCCTCTTTGTAATGGAAAATTAAATTTTTTAAGAATGGCATGATTTAGTTCTTCCATTTTTCTGTTGTCATATTTTGCATTTTCTATTTCATGTTTTTGAGAGAATTTTGGTGAATCTTTTACTTTTTTGATTAGCTTCTTTAATGGCTCTTTTATTTTTTCAAAAAAAGCATCTGTTTCTTTTATTGTTAATCCTTCTTCATGAAGGTCAAGCAGAGAATTGTAAGGAAGTTTTTCATTTCCTAAATATTCTCCTTTTCTTCTGCTCATCTCAACTATTCTGGTTAATGCAGGTTCAAATATCTTGAAATTGTTTGTTTCTTTTGCTTTTCTCCAATCTAATCTTGCTCTTGATGTTAATCTTGCAAATTCTTCTATGAATTTGGGAGGAAGTTTTTTCATTATTTCAATATCTCTTTTTAATACTCTGATTATTCCTTCTTCAGAGATATTCAGTTTTTCTTTCTCTGCTTTTTTTATTTTTTTTAGAAATGAATCTTTTAACATAATTTTTTGCATCATTACTGCGAATTCTCCTTCTGCTATGCTTCTGTCCTCTATCCCTTGATGTGGCATGTATGTTTCTGCATCCCAGCCCATTAATTTTTGAGAATATCCTATTGCCCAGATTGGTTTATATTCTTTCAAAACTTGTTTTATTTGTTGATTTTTTATGTTAAGCATGATATCACCTTTTTTCTAAAAATACTAATATTATCGCAAACTTTTAAAATTAACTGATTTATTATGCTATTTATGATAACTCCAATACATTTATTGATAATTGTTGTTGTCTTGCTTGTTGTTTATGGCATTACATATATTGGAAAAGGTTTATTCAGATTTTTTAAGTTTAGTAGTGTTCAGCTAAGAAAAAGTGAAAGTCTTTGGCTTGTTATTTTTGGTTTAATTTTAGTTCTTTTTACAGGTATTAGCGAATATGTTAAGTTTTCTCCTAAATTTTCAATAATAACAATACTTGGATTGTTGTTATTCTCGGCAGGCGTCATATTTCAATTTTATTTAATCAAGCAAAATAAAGATTTTGTTCTTAAAAAAGCTCTCAAGACAGAAATTACAGGCATTTTTAAGAAGATAAGATTTCCTGGTTATTCTGCTTTGATGATTATGCTTCTTGGATTGAGTATCTTGTTTGAAAGTATGTGGGCAGTTGCTATTTTTGTTATATTGTTTTTCCCGGCTGTTATGTATAGGATGGCTCAGGAAGAAGCATTGCTTTCTGATATTGATGAAGACAAGTTTGAATTATATGCTTCTGAATCAGATAGATTAATTCCTAAGATTTATTGAAGTATTAAACTATCAAAAGATGTTGAACAAATTAAAAAATAAATGTTATTAGGTTAATTTGGTTTCCATGCAGGATAATCATCCTGAGCTATATTGTTTGTTAAATTTGTTTGACCTGAACCATCAGGATCCATAACATAAATTTCTGAATTTCCATCTCTTTTTGAACGAAAAGCTATTTTTGTTCCATCTGGAGACCAATCGATATTATCATCCCATGCAAGATTGTTTGTTAAGTTTATTTGATTAGAACCATCATTATTCATAACATATACTTCCCAATTTCTATCTCTATTTGAACGAAAAGCTATTTTTGTTCCATCTGGAGACCAAACAGGATAATCATCCCAAGCAGGATTATTTGATAAATTTGTTTGACCTGAACCGTTACTATTCATTACATAAATTTCTCCATTTCCATCTCTATTGAATGAAAAGCTATTTTTGTTCCATCTGGAGACCAAATAGGAATAACATCTTCTGCAGGATTATTTGTTAAGTTTATTTGATTAGAACCATCAGGATTCATAACATAAACTTCAGGGTTTCCATCTCTATATGAATAAAAAGCTATTTTTGTTCCATCAGG
>CAZNAM010000033.1:0-6965 GCA_964571335.1 uncultured Methanosarcinales archaeon
ATGCGCCGACTGGGATTCGAACCCAGACAACCGGCTTGGAAGGCCAGGATCATAGCCATTAGACCATCGGCGCGTAAATAATAATAATTCTGCTTTATTTTATAAATTTAACCCCTTAAATTGGCTATAAAATCTAACTTTTTTTAAATTAAATAAGAAAAAATAAAAAATTAAATAAAATATTCTTCAGAAGGAATGTTGTCAAGATCTCTGTGAATAACATCAAAGTCTTTAACAGTATTAGCAGATAAGTCTAAGTAATTATATGTTACTGGTGTTCCCTCTTCTTCTGTAATAATTCTTATAGGAAGACCTGTTCTTTCATCAAAGAATATGTCATAAGGTTTGTTATCTTTTTCAAATGCCACTCTGATAACTTTTCTACTATTAACATAATATTTATCTGCTTCAACTCTTACAGGAGTAGTTTCTAACATTTCCCATAACCAATCTTCAGGTAATTTAATGTTAAATTCATTAAAATTTCTTACTCTAGGAACATCAAGAATTTCTTTCTTTTGACATTCATATCTTATGCCATCATTAACATCTTTTCCTTCACAATATCCTGTAGCAATCTTTTTAGTTCTATCAACATAAATTGTTGTGATTACATCCTGAGATCTTGCACTTGTTAATTCATTAATGCTAAGATGTCTTATAGGATTTTCTAAAAATAATTTGAATTTATCTCCTTTAACAAATACTTCACCAGTTTCTATTACAAATTTATAACTTTCAACATTTTTAGAATATACTTCAACTAAAAAATCCATAACATTTTCAGTTCCTACTGCAAGAAGTTCTTTTTTTGGAGGTGCTCCAATATAAGCTTTTTGAGAAAATTCTTCATCAATTGCAGTAACTCCTCCTGTGATAGGAGATTCTTTTCCATCAGAACTTTCAGTAGTTTTAACTTCAATAGTATTTTCTGGAGTTTCAGGGACGATTTCTTCAACAATAACTTCTGAAGTTTCTTTAACAACAACTTCAGGTTCGTTTTCAACATCAACATCTAATGAATTATCATCAGTATTTGGCTGAGGCAATGTGCAAGCAACCAATAATAATAAAAATAATGCTATCCATTTCATAGTAACAAGTTAGGAATGATGAAGAGTATATAAATATTTAGACAAAAATTTATATATATTAATCTATAACAATTTAGTGATGAAAAATCAGGAATTATCAGCTATATTTTATGAAATGGCAGATTTATTGGAAATAAAAGGGATAGCATGGAAGCCACAAGCATATAGAAAAGCAGCAAGAACATTAGAAGGCTTAAAACAGAATATTACAAGCATTTACAACAAAGAAGGCTTGAAAGGGTTAGAAAAGCTTTCTGGAATAGGTCTAAGCATAGCGAACAAGATAATACAATACCTGACAAAAGGAAAAATAGCTCAATTTGAGACTTTGAAAAAAACAATGCCAAAAGGAATAGAAAAAATACTTGCGATTCCGGGTATGGGTCCAAAAAAAGCACTATTCTTATTTGAAAAACTAAAGATAAAAGATGAAAAAGGACTAATTAAAGCAGTAAAACAAGGAAAAATAAGGAATTTGCCAGGATTTGGAGAAAAAAGTGAACAAGATATATTAAGAGGTGTTCAGTTAAAAGAACAAAGCAAAGGAAGAATACCTTTTAAACAAATATTGCCAACAGCAAACAAAATAAAAAATGAACTGACAAAATTAAGTTTTGTAAAAAAAATAGAAATAGCAGGTTCAATAAGAAGAAAAAAAGCAACAATAAGAGACATAGACTTAATTGTATTAAGCAATGAGCCAGAAAAAGTAATGAGTGCTTTTGTGAAATTGCCTGAAGTTAAAACAATTCTTGGAAAAGGAAAAACAAAAGGCTCAATAGTATTAAAAAATGGAATAAATGCAGATTTAAGAATATTTGACAAAAGAACATTTGGAGCAGGATTATTATATTTCACAGGAAATAAAGACCATAATATAAAATTAAGACAAATAGCAATAAAAAAAGGATTGAAATTAAGTGAATACGGACTTTTCAAAAATGGAAAAAGAATTGCAGGAGAAACAGAAGAAGAAATATACAAAAAATTAGGATTAAAATATATGAAACCAGAAGAAAGAATAAATTAAAATGATATACAATTTTACAAAAGAAAAAATAATAGCGATCAATTATAAGATATGCAAGAATATTTTATCTCAAATAAGAGGAGAAATGTTCAGAAAAGAAATAATCCCCTTAGTTTTTGAATTTAACAAAGAACAAAAAATAGGATTGCATTCCTGGTTTGTGAAAGAACCTTTTGATGTCATATTTCTTAACAATTCATGGGAGGTTGTAGAATTAATACATGAATTCATGCCAAAAACACATTACACACCTAAAAAAAAAGCAATGTTTATTCTAGAAATGCCAGCAGGAACAATAGCACAAGCAGACATAGATATAGGTGATGTAATACATATAAAGAAGTAAAATTTAAAAAAGAAGCTGAAAACATGGTTCTATAATGGGGATGTAGTATAACCTGGCTATTATTTCCGGCTCCAGATTGCTGGAGAAACTCTGACAAGGAGGACCCGGACGATTTGGGTTCAAATCCCAGCGTCCCCATGATAATTACCTTTGACAAGTCACTTTATTGGCTTGATCCAGCTAGTTTAGCAAAACAATTTCAATCATTAAAAACAAAAAAGAACCAGTCACCTTCAGTTGGCTTGACCCAGCTTGCTGGGTTCAAATCCCAGCGTCCCCATTTTTTTATTAAACAATTATATTAATAGTTAATTTTAAAAATAAAGATATTTATAATAAGTAAAAAAGAGGAAAACCATGAAAAACAAGAGTTTTTTAGAAGCAACAGCAATAATGGTCGGTTGTATAATTGGAGGAGGAATATTAGCTCTTCCTTATGCTGTTTCTCGTTCAGGTTTCTGGAGTTCAATAATATTAATAGTAGCATTAGGATTAATGATGATGTTCATAAACATAAGAATATCAGAAATAAACATTGCTTTAAAGAAACCACATCAAGTAGTGGGATTAGTTGAAAGATTTCTAGGAAAAACAGGAAAAATTCTCATGACTGCGGCAATGTTGCTTTTATGTTATGGAGCATTAATAGCTTATTCAATAGGTTCAGCAGAAATATTAGCATTGCTAGGTGGAAGTATATTAATGTGGAAACTAGCATTTTACATAATAGGAGCAATAGTCGTAGCTTATGGTTTAAAAACAATAGGTGGCAGTGAACTAGTTATGGAAATTGCTAAACTGCTAATAGTTGGTTTAATAGTTGTTTTAGGAATGAGCCATGGATTTAATCCAAATTTATTCACAGGATTTCAACTACAGGGAATAGGAATGGTTTTTGGAGTAGCATTATTTGCAAGCTTAGGATTAGTAAGTGTTCCAATAGTATTTGAATTAGTAAGAAAAAAATCACAAATAAAAAAAGTGATTTTTACAGCGTCATTAACAACAATAGCAGTATATTTATTATTTGTAATGGTTGTAATCGCAAAAACAGGAGCAGCAACAACAGAAGTAGCGACAATAGGACTAAAACAAGCATTTTCTCCATTCATGGGAATAATGATAAACATATTTGCACTTCTTGCATTAACAACAAGCTTTCTTGCTGTAGCTTATTCAGTATATGAAATGTTCCTGGTTGATTTTAATCTTAACAAAACATTATCTTTTATTTTAGCATTTATGCCTCCATTAATAGGAATGTTTATTCTTGAAAGTTTTGCAAAAACAATAGATATCGTCGGAGCATTAGCAGGATCAATGATGGTAATATTATTAATATTAGCTCATAGAAAAGCAAAAAGAAGATTTAGATCAATGACAAAAGTTCCTATATTATTAGATTTATTGTTTTTAATAATATTTATCTTAGGAGCAGTAATGGTTTTCATCTGATTATTCTGTTACAATAATTTTTATATACTTGCTAAAGAACTTTTTTAAAATGATAAAACAATTATTCAGAATACAGCAATGGTATAAAAACCTCTTAATATTCCTGCCATTAATATTCTCAGGAAACTTATTAAATTTAGATTTTTTACTTATAACTATAGCGGGATTTTTTGCATTATGTTTTGTTTCATCATCACAATATATCTTAAATGATTTTTTAGACGTGAAAAAAGATCAAAAACATCCTGAAAAAAAGAACAGACCAATTGCATCAGGAAAAATAAATCTTCTACAGATAATATTAATCTTTTTCTTAACACTTTTTTTAGGACTTTATATTTCATTTAAATTAAATAATGATTTTGGAATAATAGCTTTGATTCTTGTAATTGTTAGTTTAAGCTATACTCTTGTATTAAAATATGAAATAATAGCAGATATTTTGACAATATCAACAAATTTTGTATTAAGAGCAATATCGGGAGCTTATTTAATTAAGGTAGTTATAAGCCCTTGGTTAATTCTTGGAGTGTTTTTCTTAGCAACATTTCTTGTAACAGGAAAAAGACATGGAGAAGCATTATATTTAGGAAATTTAGGAAAAAAATCAGAAAAAATAAGAAAAACATTGACAAATTATACAAAAGAACTAACAAATACTTTGATGATAATTTCAACAACATTACTTATCTTGTGTTATGCTTTATATTCTTTTTTTAGCCAGCATACAGGACTTTTAATCACATTGCCCTTTGCATGGTATACCATAATAAGATATTTCAATCTGGTTCAACAAGGACATAAAATCGCAAGACAACCAGAAAAAACAATATTTGACAAAAGAATAATGCTAAGTGCAGGAATATGGACAATATTGACTTTTTTAATTTTATACAAAGAAAAAATAATAATCTTTTTCAGTTTTTTTATTTGATTACTTTTTACTCTTGCTTTGGTTTTTTCTCAAAAAGAACAATCAAGACAAGAAATACAAGAAGAGCTAAAATTATCAAGTTTGTAAGAGTTATTAAATTCTTATCAAAGAAAATACTATCTTTAACAACTAATTTAACAGAATTACTTGAAGCAGTACTTCCTTCAGAATCAACTGCATAAAATTTAGTGTATTCTATACCTGTCCAGCTAGATTCAGGAGTTAATATTGCAATACTCCTATCAAAAACAATGTTGATGTGTTCTGTCTTTTCAGCAGAAAAACTTAAAGAATCAAAATCAGGATCATAAAAATAAGATTTTAAGTCCATCTTGTGCTGAGAATCTTTAGCAATAACCTGCTCAGGAATACCATCAAAAGACAATAAAGGCTGAACAACAAATAATGCAATAATTCCAATAATAGCAATCCAAAGAATATTTAAACCTTTTTTATTCTTTATTTCTTTAGGAAGAGGCTTACCTGCAAAAACAAACTCTCCAGCAGTCAATTTTTCAGCAGAAAAATAAAAGAAATTCTTGTCAGATCTGATGAATTCAATCTTTTGAGACATCCATCTGTCTTTTATTCTTTTTAATAATTTAAAATCATCAACTTCAATATTTTTTCTCTTAAACCATTTTTTACTGATTCTTAATTTAACATCAGAAAATTTAATAGAATTTTCAATATTAACAGAGATATCAAAACAACTAAATATTTTATAACCCTTTAATTTTTGTTTGAATTTTCTGATTGTTAAGCTAAACTTTTCTAAATTTTTCAAAACCACCATATTTGCACGAACTATTCCAGTTTTCCATTTAGTATCAATAAAAATAGAAAAATTCTTATCTAAAAATTTCCATTTTTTAGAGAATACTTTTGTTTTTTTGAATTGATTAAATAATAATAAGATAATAAAAACAAGAATAATAATTAAACCTATCAGTCTGAATAATCCTATTAAAACAAATGCAAAAATGATATAAACAATAAACCAAGGAAATTTGAATTTATTAATCCTCTGTTGTTTTCTTTTTTGAGAGATTTGGAGATTAGATTTGATTTCACTTTTAACTTTTTTCTTAGAATCAATTTTAACTTTATGTTCTGATTTTTTATTTTGTTTAGCTTCAAGTCTTTTGAAATAAGCCTGCTTTTTCTTTTCTTTTTTTTCTTCTTTTTTCTTTTTTTTTTTTTCTTTCTTTTTCTTCTTCTTTTCTTAATTTTTCTTTTTTTCTTCTACTTTTTTCTTCTTTTTTCTTCTTTTTTTCTTCAATCTTTTTCTTAATCTCTTCTAACCTATTCTTTTTCTCTTCAACTTTTTTCTTCTTATCTTCTTCCGATTTCTTTTTTTTCAAAACAGCTCTTGCCTTGCTTTCTTTTAATTTCTTCTTAAATTTCTTAACCCAGTTCTTATATTGCTTTGTTTTTGATAAAAATAAATAACCTGTTACTAAAGCAGCCAGAAGAATAATTATAGTCAAAGGAACCCACAATAAATAAGGTTTTCTTTCAAAAAAAGAAAAATCTTTTAATCTGATGGTAAAGTTATAATCATAAGAAACACCTGTATCAGAAACAACTAATTTTAAATTAACAGGATATTCTTTTTCTTCAGTAGAATTATTTGGATTGAATAATAATCTTAAAGAAGAAGTATTTTGATCATAAATATTTAAAGAAGAAATATCTGTACTGACCCAAGAAGGTCCGTCAACCAAAATAGCATAGTTTATATTGTTTTCTCCGAGATGCTTAATTTCAATCTCTAATTCATTTTCAGAGCGATCTGTTCTAACTTTTTCTAAAACAGGAATTAATTGAGGAATACCTTTAGCTTTAATATTTAATTTAAGAGGAAATTTCTTTTCTAAATCAGCATATTTAGCACGAACAGTAAGATCAATTAAAAAATCACCATATTTTCTGCAGTCATCAGGAGAAATTTTAATATTTATTAATTTATTAGAATTTGCCAGAATAGAAAAAGAGCTTTCATAATCAAATTCATTTTCTTTAAAATCAATTGAATTAATATTTAATTTATATTCTTCATCATAACCTGCAGGATTATTTAATAGTAAATTATATTCTGCAATA
>CAZNAM010000034.1:0-6818 GCA_964571335.1 uncultured Methanosarcinales archaeon
GGCCAGCCTCATCCACTAGGAAAACGCCTTGTTAATATCCAGAAATGTATAAGAACCCAGGACATAGATGATGTTGGAGATACATTTCATCATACTTTTTTTGAAATGTTAGGAAACTGGTCCTTAGGAAATTATTTTAAAGAAGATGCAATAAAATATAGCTTTGAATTCCTGACTAAAATTCTAAAAATACCATTAAACAAACTTGCAGTAAGTTGTTTTGCAGGAGATAAAACAGCTCCAAAAGATACAGAATCAGAAAAAATCTGGCTTTCTTTAGGGGTATCAAAATCAAAAATAGCATTTCTTTCAAAAAAAGATAATTGGTGGGAAACACCAGGCCCAGGCCCTTGTGGTCCAGATACAGAAATGTTCTACTGGAAAGCAAAAACAAAACCTCCTGAAAAATTCGACCCTAATAATAAAAATTGGGTAGAAATAGGAAATGATGTACTAATGCAATATGAAAAAGATAAATCAAATAATTATAAAGAAGCAAAACAAAAAAACATTGATTTTGGTGGAGGAGTTGAAAGAATAATATCATCCCTAAATCAACTAGAAGACAATTATCAGGCAGACATGTGGCAACCAATAATAAAACAAATTGAAAAAATCTCAAATAAAACCTACAAAGGAAATGAAAAAACAATGAGAATAATTGCAGACCACGTAAAAGCAGCAGTTTTTATAATTGCTGATGGAATTCTTCCTTCTAATGTTGAACAAGGTTATGTTTTAAGAAGACTAATAAGAAGAGCTATAAGATATGGAAGAAATCTAAACTTAAAAAATTTTACAACAAAAGTTGGAGAACCTATTTTTAAAGTATATGACGATTATAAACATCTTCAAAAAAATAAAAACCATATTTTAAATGAATTAGAAAAAGAAGAAAACAAATTCTTAGAAACCCTAGAAAAAGGAATAAATGTTTTTAATAAACTAACAAAAGATTCTAAAGAACTTTCAGGCAAAGATACTTTTTTGCTCTACCAATCTTACGGATTTCCATTAGAAATTACTAAAGAGCTTGCTTCTGAAAAAAATATTAAAATAAATGAAAAAGAGTATGAAAAAGAACTTAAAACTCACCAAGAAAAATCAAGAACAGCTACTGAAGGAAAATTTAAATCTGGTTTAGCTGATTCTACTTATGAAACAACCAAACTTCATACAGTAACTCATTTGTTATTAGCAGCGCTTAGAAAAACCCTCAAAAACAAAAACATAACTCAAAAAGGCTCTAACATAACTCCAGAAAGACTGAGATTTGATTTTTCATTTGACAGAAAGCTTACAGAAAATGAAATAAAAGAAATAGAAAATATAGTTAATAAGAAAATAAAAGAAAAAATACCAATTGTTTGTGAAACAATGAACCCTAAGCAAGCTAAAGAACAAGGAGCACAAGGAGTTTTTGATAAAAAATATGGAGACAAAGTCACAGTTTATTCTGCTGGAGATTTTTCAAAAGAAATTTGTGCAGGCCCTCATGTTAAAAATACTAAAGAACTTGGAAATTTTAAAATACTAAAAGAAGAATCTTCTTCAGCAGGAGTAAGAAGAATAAAAGCTGTGTTAGAATAAAAATAAATAATAAAAGATAATCAATTTGTTGTTGATTGTTCTTTGTAAACATCTAAAACCTGATCTGCTATAGCTGGCCAATCATATTTTTTTGCTCTTTCAAGAGATAGTTTTTTATATTTATTGATAAGTGCTGGATTTTTAAGTAATTTTATTAGAGCTTTTGATATGCAATCTGGATTCGGTTTAACTAAGATTGCAGAATCTCCAATAAATTCAGGAATACCACCAATATTTGTTGCAATAACTGCATTACCACATGCCATTGATTCTAAAATACATAAACCAAAAGCTTCATAAATTGATGGCTGAACATATATTCCTGAATTTTGATAATATTTTATAAGTTCTGTTGCATAAATGGGTTCTTTTATCCAAATAAACCGTTTATCAAACCTTTTTTGTAGTTCTAAAAGTTTATTTTTTACTTCTATTAATTCAAGTATATTTGTATCATGCATAATAACTGTGTATTTTGAATTCTTATCTTTTGATAAAACCTCTTCTATTATCTCTGGAAGAAGATGACTACCTTTTTCTTTACTAAATCTGCTTATTGTAAGTATTGATTTTTGGTCATTTTTTCCAGGACAAAATAATCTTAGATCAACACCATTTGGGATAACTATTGTTTTTGTTGTTATTTCTGGATAATGTTTATTAGCCTCTTTTTGGATCTTTTTTGATACACAAATTATTTTATTCGCATCTATAATTGTTTCTTCAAGCCAGTTTATTATTTTTGATATCTTTTTTTCTTCATTAGTCATATTATCAAGACGATTACATTCTACTGCATGTAAAGTATGTATCCAGGGTACATTATATAGGTGTTTTACCATAAACGATGAACTTGTAACCCAACCATGAGTATGGATTATATTAAAAGGTCTTCTTAAATGTTCTAAGATAAATTCATTTAACACTTTATTTTCAAAAAGTGCTATTTTTGCACGGTCTTTAATTATAGGATTATCAATCTTGAATTTAAAATTAATCTTTAAAAAATGTATAATAATTTTACCTTGTCCAAGTCTTATTTTCTTTATAGAATCTTTCTCTGAAGAGGTGAATACATGAATCTCGCATCTTTTTTTTGCTAGTTGTGTTACTAGATTATAAACATGTGTTCCTACTCCTGAAACAGAAGGTCTTTGAAAAGGATAGGAAAAACTAACTATTGCTACCTTATATCTCTTCTTCAAAATATTATCAAAAAGCTTTAATAAGTCCTCAATCATCTTATATATAATATAAAATATTAGTTTAAAATCCTTTGTGAATAAATGACAGTAACAGAAATTTTTATAGAAAATGGAAATTTATTGAACTTAGGCAAAGCTATAATCTATATTGTATTTGGAGTCTTATTAGGTTTTATTACAAAGAGTTTATTAAGAAAAACTGTTGATAATCTAATTTTAAAAAAATTGTTTAAAAAAGACATTAATGTTTATGAAAGATCTTCTTTAATTAATAAAATTTTAACAGAAATTATTCAATGGATGATAATAATAGTAATAATAAATCAAGCATTATTATTGTTTGAATTTAATTTTATTTCTAATGCTGTATATTATATTATCTCAGAAATACCTCAAATGGTCATATTTATTGTGATTATTTCAGTTGGAATTATGATTTCTAAGATAATAAGTTCTAATATTCAAAAAAGAGATATTGAAAAAAAAGAAGAGATTAGTTTAATTTCAGAATTAGTCATTCTTACTGCTTTTGTTTTTTCAGCATTTGAATTTTTAGGTATAAAGGCCACTGCGTTAATTGAATTATATAAAGCAATATTATATTTAATTGTTGCAATAATTATAATATTTTTTATAAAATATGAACTTTTTACAAAACACAAGAAAAAGAAAAAATAATTTCTTTATAATAACAGAATTTCTTTTTTATAGTTTTCATAATCTATTATAATATTTTCTTTTCGTGATTTTTCAGCTGCAAAAGCTAATAAATGACTATCAAGAGATAGTTGAGCTGAACTAAGGTTTAGTTTTTTATTTTCTCCTAGTATTAATTGTACAAAATTTTTTAATAAGAAAAAATCTCCACCACCATGTCCTCCAAAAAAATTAGTATATTCTTGTTTTAATGTATCTTTATCCTTTGTTCCACCATATTTTGTTATTCTGATTGATCCTTCTGTTAAATTACCATTTATCTCTCCATTACCAAAATAAATTTTTATTTTCCTTATTGGTTCTTGTCCAAATGCAGAAATCCTAAAATTAACCCTTACTTTATTTTTAAAATTCAGAACTACAACTTGATTATCACAAACATCATTATTACATTTAAAAACACATTTTCCATATGGCCCATTTTTTAAAGCTTTTTTTCTTGATTCTATAGTCTTTTCCAAAGAAATTACATTTGCAGGATAACCAACCTTAAGTGGATCTTTTTCAAACAAATAAAATCTTTCTGCATTATAAGGACAAGTATTTTTAACACTACATTTTTCAATACATGTTTTTGTTGATTTAGGCGGTGAGTTATTTATCTTAAAAT
The DNA here is from genome assembly GCA_964571335.1 of uncultured Methanosarcinales archaeon. Lineage (GTDB taxonomy): Archaea > Nanobdellota > Nanobdellia > Woesearchaeales > ARS49 > JAFCDQ01. Next base: position 4,123 of record CAZNAM010000034.1, read on the forward strand.
AATTAAGAGAACCTGTTGAATAAACTGTTTCAATATCACTCTCAATAAGATAGTTTAAAATATCTAAATCATGGCAGCTTTTTGTTAAAATAATCGGACCTGATTCAGACTCTTTGCTCCAGTTTCCACGAACATAACTATGAGCAAAATGCCAGTATCCTACTTCTTCTAAAAGATCAATTGTTTGTACTTCTCCAAGGGTTTTTTCATCAATCATTTTCTTTATTTCTTGAAAAAATGGAGCATATCTTAAAACATGGGCAAGAGATAATACTTTTCCAGACTTTTCTTGAGCTTTTACAATTTCAATGCATTGTTTTGGTGAATGAGACATTGGTTTTTCAAGTAATACATGATATCCATTATTAAGAGACATTAATGTTAATTCATAATGTGTATAATCTGGTGAAGCTATAATTACTGCATCAAAATCTCTTTTTTGTAATAAAGCATCTTTACCTGATTTAAAACAAAGTTCTTCTGGAATATTATATAAATTTCGCATTTTTTCTAATTTTTCAGGATCAGATTCAGCAACTCCTGAAACTTTTATTGGAATATCTTTTCTTTTAGAAAGCTCTGCATATACATACATACCACGATTGCCTGCACCTATAATTAAAACATTAAGCTCTTCTTTCATGATAAATAAAGCATGTTCATGTTTATATTATTTTTCATAGAATAATTTATATCTTTAAGCTTTTTTATATCATGATAAAAACAAGGGAGGTGGAAAAAAATGGCAGAAGACAATTGTATATTTCCAAAATGTCCAAAATGCAATAAAGGTTATTTATTACCTTTTTCATTTAAAGAGGATGTTTTTGAAAAATGGAAATGTTCAGATCCTGAATGTGGATTTGTATTAAAAAAGCATGAACACTAAAAATTAAGCTGCTTCTTTATAACCTAAAGGACATTCTTGATAGTCTTTTCTTAATAAACCATATAAAGCTGTAGAAGTATTCAAAGTCTTATTATTACCAATAATAGCAATTCTTGAAGGCTTTGCTTCTAAATCCTCTATTGGAAAACCTATTCCTAATTCCCTCACTAAATTTCTAGGAGAATTAAAAAGTAGTCTAAATCCAAGAACATCCATTCCTTTTTGTGCTAAAAATGCTCCAACATTTCCTGCATTTTCCTTAAACATCCATCTAGTTAAATCATCTCTATAAAAATTTCTTGTTGGAACAGAAAAACTTCCTGGTTTATCTAAAACATAAACTCTTCGATTTCTAGGAAACAAAAACCTATCTTCATCAGCAATAGATTCTAAGCAATCATATATATTAGAAAAATTTGCATCTAAATAAAAATCTCTTTCATATGCTTCATTCGCTTCACATGTTTCATCTTCTTCATCCAATTCATTTTGTCTTGCAGTTGCTATACTTGGTAAATTTGAATCAACTGAAGATAAATCAAATAGAGGAGAAACCTCCCTTAAAGTTAAAAATGTCTTATAAGGAGAATAAATAACATTTTCCCCTAAAACAAATCCTAATCCATTAATAACAGGTCCCCATGCTCCTTTACCATTAGTAAGCATATATCCAAATTCTTCAAAACTCATTGGTTTAACTCCTACTTCAGTTAAAGCTTTTAATCTAGAACTATGATTACCATTATTAACACATAAAACTTTTCCAAAACCTGGAAATTCTATTTCTCTTTCAAAAACAGGCAAGGTTTTAACCATATTCCCATAATTTAAACAGGGTTTTTAAAACTTATCAAAAAATTTTTATAGATGATTATTAAAGGAAGATCTATCTAAAAAACATTTGATCTTAGATTAATCCATCAAGATCCCAGGCTTACCAGGCTTTGCTTTAACAGCTTTTCCAGTTTTTACAGCTTCTTTTACTGAAAGAACTTCTACTTTCATTGAAAACATTTTTTCTAATTTATCTTTACTCTTTTTATAAACCTCAATTTCATTTGGAATAACAAATATTTTGATTATCTGTTTTTTCTCATTTTTGCCCTCTAAAATCCTAATAATATTTTTTATATCTTTAACCAAATTATCAATCATTTGTTCTTGCTTTTCCAAATTTTCATCAATCTTTTTTTCATCAGCAATAGGCCATTTTTCTAAACTTATGAAACTCTTATTACCTATTTTTTCCCATAATTCCTCTGAAAGATGTGGACAAAAAATACTTAATATTTTTAAAAAACTTTCAATATCTTTCTTACCAACATTTTCCTCAATAAAAACATCAAATAATTCTCTTAATTTTATAACTGCTAAATTATATTTAAAATTATCAACATATTCTGTGATTTCCTTAATTGCTCTATTTATCTTGCTTTCCAACCTTTTACTTGATTTTGTAATTTTTAAATAATCAAAATAATCAAAAATCTTTTTAACAAACCTTAAACTCCCTTCAATACCTTTTTCACTCCAGTCAACATCTTTATCAGGACTGGCAATACTAACTAAAAACAATCTTGCGGTATCAATCCCATATTTTTTTGAAACCTCTTCAGGCAAAACTACATTCCCTCTTGATTTTGACATAACAAAACCATCATTTCCATGCAACATACCCTGATTAAATAATCTTTTAAAAGGTTCATCAAATTTTAATATTTTCAAATCCCTTAAAGCTTTAACAAAAAAGCGTGCATAAATTAAATGCATACAAGCATGCTCTGCTCCTCCAATATACTGGTCAACA
>CAZNAM010000035.1:0-5147 GCA_964571335.1 uncultured Methanosarcinales archaeon
AAATGAAACATGTTGATTCTGCAGAAGAAAAAATTGAAAAAGATAAAATAATAGACATGGTTGAAAAACAACCTTTCCAATATCAATTAGTTTTATTTTCAATATTAAGCACAACAAGAAGACAAAGCAGTACAGGAGAAATATATTCTTTATATGAAATAGTTTGCACAAAAACCAACAACAGACCCTTGACACAAAGAAGAATTGCAGATATAATTGCTGAATTTGATATGTTAGGAATAATAAAAGCAACAATAATTTCAAAAGGAAGATATGGCAGAACTAGAGAAATAGAAATGTCAATACCACCTATTCTAAAAGCAAAACTCAAAGATAATTTAAGAAGGAGTTTAAACTTATGAAAAAACAAATAATATCTTATTTAATAGAAAAAGGAGTTTTAGTATCCTTAGACTTAGTTAAAATACTTGATGATGATTATTTACGAAAAAAAATAAATGAACTAGTAATAAATAAAGCATCTATAAAAGAAATTCTTTCAACAATACCTAAAAAAAAAGAAGATATAACAAATAAATCTTCTGAAAAAAAAGATCAAGAAAAAAATGAAGAACAAATAAACTCAATAGCAAAAGTTGAAGTCTTATTTGATTATGACAAAGAGCCATTAAAAAAAGATGTAAGTCATTTTGTAAAATATTATAATAACAGATATAAACAAATAGAAAAAATATTAGTTCAAAGATTAGAAAATAACATCAGTATAGCTAGACTAACAGGAAAAAATGATAGAGAACAAGTTAGCGTTATTGGAATGGTTATGGAAAAACAATTAACCAAAACAAATAAAGTAATAGTAACCCTTGAAGACCAAACAGGAACAATAAAAGCTTTGTTTAACCCAAACAATCCTGATGTTTTCAAACAAGCAAAAGATATTGTGTGTGATGAAACAATAGGTGTTACAGGAACAGCAATGAATGGACTATTATTTGCAGAAAGAATAATCCTGCCTGAGATGCCCGTACAAGCAGAAATGAAAAAAAGTCCTGATGAATCATATGCTGTGTTTATAGCAGACACACATATAGGAAGCAATCTATTCTTAGAAAAACAATTTTCAACATTTATAGAGTGGCTGAAAATAAAATACGGCGATGAAGAACAAAAAGAGATTGCAAAAAAAGTAAAATACTTGTTTATAGTAGGAGATTTGGTTGCGGGTGTGGGAATCTATCCTAAACAAGAAGAAGAATTAGTAATCAGAGATATATACAAACAATATGATAAGTTTATTCACTATATAAAACAAATACCTGATGATATAAACATAATTATCACACCAGGAAATCATGATGGAGGAAGACTTGCTGAACCACAACCAAGAATAGAAAAAGAATTTTTAAAAGAATTATATGATAAACCAAATACTTTCATATTAAGCAATCCTGCGAGAGTGAATATACATTCAAATAAAGATTTTCCAGGATTTGATGTTTTATTATATCATGGATACAGTTATGATTATTATGGAGATAACGTAGAAAGCATAAGAATGAGTGGAAGAGAAATAAGTGATAGAGCTGAAATGATATCTAAATTTTTGTTACAAAGAAGACACCTTGCACCAACCCATCAATCAACATTATCAATTCCAGATATAGAAAATGATCCTCTATTTATTGAAACACAACCAGATTTTTTTGTAACAGGGCACATTCATAAATCAGCAATATCATCATATAGAGGAACAACAATAATATGTTCGAGTTGTTGGGAAGCACAAACAACATTTCAAGAAAAATTTGGACACGAACCAGATTTGTGTAAAGTGGTAATCGTAAATTTAAAAACAAGAAAAACAAAAATATTAGATTTTGAAAATATAACTGTTGTTAATGAAAAAATAAAAGAGGAACATAAATGCAAGAATTCATTGCCAGCCCAAGAATAAAAAAATATTTTGAGGAAATATTAAAAGAAGTAAATCATGCTTTTAGCGAAGCGAGTAAAGCAAGAGAAGAAAACTTTGATCCAGAGCCTTTTGTAGAGATAAAGTTAGCAACAAACATGGCTGAAAGAGTTGTAGGATTGATATCTGTTGTTGCACCAGATTTAGCAAAAAGTAATGTGGCAGAAAGAATAACTGAATTAGAAAAAGAATATGGAAGTTTAGACTGGAGAGTTGCATTCACAATATCCTTAGAAGTTGCACAAGAAAAATTCTGTAAATTCAAAAATAAAAAAGAAGCAATAGAAGTCGGAATAAGAGTTGGTTTTGCATATATAACTATGGGAACAGTATCTTCTCCTTTAGATGGATTTTGTAATTTAGATATAATCCCGCGAATAGATAAAAAAGGAGAATATTTTAGATTAAACTATGCGGGGCCTATAAGAAATGCAGGAGGAACAGCAGCATCTGTAAGTGTATTAATAGCAGATTATATAAGAAAAAAAATGGGTTATGCCAAATATGATGCTCAAGAAGAAGAAATTAAAAGAGCAATAACAGAATTACAAGATTATCATGAAAGAGTAACCAACCTACAGTATAAACCTAGTGAAGAAGAAACAACATTTTTGATGAAGAATATACCTATAGAAATAGCAGGAGAACCATCAGAAAAAATAGAAGTAAGCAATCATAAAGATCTAAAAAGAGTTGAAACAAATTTTATCAGAAGTGGTTATTGTTTATTATTATCTTCTTGCATTCCATTAAAAGCACCTAAACTATGGCAAAAACTTTCAAATTGGGGTCATGATTTTGAGATGGATGATTGGATATTTCTGGATGAATTTACAAAACTACAGAAGAAAATGAAATCAAAAGGAGAAGTAAAGAAAACAAATGCAAAAATAAGCAAAGATTATACTTTTATTGCAGATTTAGTTGCAGGAAGACCTGTCTTAGGACACCCTATAAGACAAGGAGGATTTAGACTAAGATATGGAAGAGCAAGAGTCAGCGGATACTCTGCACAAGCAATGCACCCTGCAACAATGTTTGTTTTAAATCAATATATAGCAACAGGAACACAATTAAAAGTGGAAAGACCTGGCAAAGCAGCAAGTATGACCCCCTGTACAACAATTGAAGGACCTATAGTGAAATTAAAAGATGGCACAGTAATAAAAATAAATAAATTAGAAGACGCACATCAATATTACAAACAGATAGAAGAAATATTATATTTAGGAGATTTATTGATAAATTATGGAGATTTCTTAGATAGAGCACACCCTTTAGTTCCTTGCGGATACAATGAAGAATGGTGGTTACAAGAACTAGAAAAAACAGCGATAAACCTGATGGGAACATTCGATAAAGAAAAACTAGCAGAATTGCTTGAAATAAGTTTAGGTGCGCTGGAAGAAATATTCAAAAAACCAACTAAAGTAAATATTGATTTAGCAATCAAAATTTCAAAAATATTATTGATACCTTTACACCCACATCATACGCCTCATTGGAAAGCATTAACAAATGAAGAAGGTAAAAAATTAGTTTCCTGGTTAATAGAACATAATTTTAATCAATTACCCTTAACTCAAGAAAAAAGATATCTTGAATTAATAGGTTTACCTCATAAAATAGTGGAAGATAAGATTCTTTTCAATGATTCTGAAATAAAAATGTTGAAAGCAACAATAACAAAAGGAATACAAGAAAACAAACAAGAAAAAAAAGAAATATCAAAAAAACAAGAACAAGAAATGCAAGAGGATAAGCGAGAAGAAAAAGAACCAAAAGAACCCAAAGATATACTTGAAATAATAAATTCAATATCTTCAATAAAAATTACAGATAAAAGTGGAACTTTTATTGGAGCAAGAATGGGCAGACCTGAAAAAGCAAAAATGAGAAAAATGAAAGGAAGCCCTCATGTTCTTTTTCCGGTTGGAGAACAAGGAGGAAAATTCAGAAGTTTTCAAAGTGCATTAGAAATAGGATATATAGAAACTGAAACAATAAGATTTATTTGTGAAAATTGCAAAAACATAACACATTTTCCAAAATGCGAAATGTGCGAAAATAATACAACCCAACAATTTCATACTTTGAAAGGCTGGGGAAATGAACAATCAGAAGATTCAAAACTATTTGCTAAACAAAGAATAGAAATAAAACCAAAAATGGACGTGATACGAAAAAAATTAGGCATAACTATGCTGCCTGAATTAATTAAAGGAGTGAGAGGAACATCAAGTGCAGATCACACCCCTGAACATTTAGCAAAAGGAATACTAAGAGCAAAACACAAAATACATGTAAGTAAAGATGGAACAACAAGGTATGATATGACTCAATTACCTATGACTCATTTTAAACCAAAAGAAATAAGGACAAGTGTTGAAAGATTAAGAGAATTGGGTTATGAAAAAGATTGTCATGGAAAAAATTTAGAAAGAGAAAATCAAATATGTGAGTTGTTGCCTCAAGATATAATACTTCCAGACAGCAAAGAGTCGCCTGATGAAGGAATAATAAAAATATTAACAAACATAGCAAATTTTGTTGATGAACTACTCGAAAAATTATATAAAAAAAAACCATATTATAACATAAAAAAATCAGAAGATCTCATAGGTCACTTAGCAATATGTCTTGCCCCCCACACTAGCGCAGGAATAGTTGGAAGAATAATTGGGTTTACTCAAACACAAGGATTTTTTGCATCGCCTTTAATTCATGCAGCAACAAGAAGAGATTGTGATGGAGATGAAGCATGTGTATTATTGCTCATGGATGCTTTTTTAAATTTTTCAAAAAAATTCTTACCTGCTAGCAGAGGATCAACAATGGATGCGCCTCTTGTACTAACATCTTTACTAACTCCTACAGAAGTAGATGATATGGTATTTAATATGGATATAGTGGAAAAATATCCTTTGGAGTTATATGAAGCAGCAGAACAGTACAAAATGCCATGGAGTATCAATTTGAAAAAAGTGAGTGATGTATTGAATAAACCAGAACAATATGAAGGATATATGTTTACACATGATACTGATGATATAAATAAAAGTGTTCTTTGCTCAGCATATAAAACTCTTCCAAGCATGGATGAAAAATTAGATGGTCAAATGCAAATAGCAAAAAAAGTAAGAGCAGTAGATACTAGTGATGTTGCAAGATTAGTGATAGAAAAACATTTTTTAAAAGATACAAAAGGTAATTT
>CAZNAM010000036.1:0-4645 GCA_964571335.1 uncultured Methanosarcinales archaeon
GTAGGAGTTATGATGTTTTGGAAAGTTTGGAAAGAAAAGGTTTTGTTGTTATGAAATTAGGCAAGCCAATAAAGTACATTGCTGTTCCTCCAACCGAAGTTATAGAGAGAGTTAAGAAAAACATGAAGGTTGATTCTGATGAGAGAGTATTAAGACTTGAAAATCTTAAGAAGACAGATACTATTAAGGAATTGAATACTTTGTTTACTCAGGGAATCGAGCTTGTTGATCCTACTGAACTTTCTGGAAGTTTAAGAGGAAGACACAATCTTTATTCACATCTTGAATTGACAATTAAGAATGCTCAGAAAAGCGTTACTTTGATGACCACATCTCAAGGTTTTTTAAGAAAGGTGGAAGGTTTAAAACCTATGTTTGAAAAACTTAAGAAAAAAGGTGTTAAGATAAGAATTGCTGCACCATTAACAAAAGAGACAAAGAATTCTCTTAAAGCAGTTTCTTCTGTAGCTGAAGTAAAGCATTCTACAGATATTAAGGCAAGGTTTTGCATAGTTGACGGCAGACAGCTAATATTTATGATTCAGGATGATAAAGAGGTTCACCCTACTTATGATATTGGAATTTGGGTTAACACACCTTTTTATGCAACTGCTATGGAAGGATTATTTAATAATGTGTGGAAGGGTCTGAAAACTCCTACATACAAGTAATTTTTTTTCTTTTTAGTATTTTTTAACCATTAATTTTAAAAACTAGAAGTCTTGCTTTTATTGAAATGGTTGTTAAAATGGATATTGATAAGTTGGTTAAGAGTTTGCATTCTCTTGAGAGAAAAGTTCTTCCTTTTATTAGTGAAAACATAAATATTCAGAAAATTATTGAAAAGTCTGGTCTGAAAGATGTTGAAGTTATGCGTGCTTTGCAGTGGTTAGAGAATAAAAATATAATTTCAGTCAAAGAAAAAAAATCTGAGGTTATTTTTCTTGACACTAAAGGAGTTCTCTGTAAAAAAGATGGTTTTCCTGAGAGAAAAGTTATTGATGCTTTGAAGAATTCTTCTTTATCAATTAAGGAATTGGAGAAAAAAACAAAATTATCCATTCCTGAAATTAATGCAAGTATTGGCTCTCTTAAATCTAATGCTGCTGTTGATATTGAAAAAAAAGAAAATTCTTTAATTCTTTCTTTAACAGATAATGGAAAAAAATTCTTGAATAAAAAATTGCTTGAAGAAAAATTTTTAGATAACAATTTTCCTGTTGAAATAAATAAATTAAAACCTGAAGAAAAACTTGCTGTTGAAAAATTAAAAAAAGGAAAAAAAATAATAAAACAAGGTGTTTTGACATTAAAAGATTATTCTCTAACTGATTTGGGAAAGAAAGTTGTAGCTTCAAAATTTTTCGGGGTTGATTTGATTGATTCATTAACCCCTGCAATGTTAAGAGATAGTTCTTGGAATAAAAAAGAATTCAGGCGTTTTGATGTCGATATTAATGTTCCTAAGATTTTTGGTGGGAAAAAACAATGGTATAGAAAATTTCTGGATGAAACCAGAGATAAATTTGCAAGTTTAGGTTTTGAGGAAATGCAGGGACCAGTTGTTGAAAGTGATTTTTGGAACATGGATTCTTTATTCATGCCTCAGTTTCATTCTGCAAGAGATATTCATGATGCTTTTTATATTAAAGAACCCAAATATGCAAAACTGCCTAAAGATTTAGTTGAAAAAGTTAAAAATGCACATGAGACTGGTGCAGATACTGGAAGTTTTGGCTGGAGATATTCTTTTGATGTTAATAGAACTCATCAGCAGTTGTTAAGAACTCAGACAACAGCATGCAGTGCAAGAAAGCTTGCTTCAAAAGATTTGAAGATTCCTGGAAAATATTTTGCTATCGCTCCTTGTTTTAGAAGAGATGTTGTTGATGCAACTCATCTGAATAATTTTTTTCAGATAGAAGGTTTTGTTATTGAAGAAAACTTGACAATCAGGCATTTGTTTGGCATGCTTGAATTGTTTGCTAAAGAAATTGCTCAGACAGAAGAATACAGAATCATCACTTGTTATTTTCCGTTTACAGAACCTAGCGCCAGTCTTCTTGTAAAACATAAGGAGATGGGTTGGATTGAACTGGGAGGAGCTGGTATTTTCCGTCCTGAATTGGTTATTCCTCTTGTTGGAAAAAATATAACTGTTATTGCTTGGGGATTAGGTATTGATAGATTAGCGATGTTTAAGCACAATGTCAAAGACATAAGAACTGTCTTCACACAAGATATTAATTATCTTAGAATTGAGAGGGTGTTATAATGCCCACCATAACATTTTCAAAAAAAGATTTTGAAAAATTAGTTGGAAAGAAATTCACAAAGAAGGAGTTAGAATATTTTCTATCTTTTGCTAAAGGTGAGTTAGATGATTTAAAGGGTGATGAAGTTACTGCTGGTTTGGATGATACTAATCAGCCTTCTTTGTGGTCTGTCGAAGGTCTTGCTCGTCTTGCAAGGGGTATTTTTGGCATTGAAAAAGGAATTCCAGATATTAAAATTAATAAAAGTAATTACTCAATCATAATTCATAAAGACACGGAAAAAGTGAGGCCTTTTATTTCTTGTTTTGTTGCTAAAGGAAAGAAATTATCTGATGATTTTTTAAAACAGATGATTCAGCTTCAGGAAAAACTTGCAGATAGTTTTGGCAGAAAACGTAAAAAATTATCTATTGGTTTATATCCTGTTAAAAAAATTAACTTTCCTATTCATTACAGATTAGAAGATGCTGATAAAAAGTTCATTCCTTTAGAATATTCAAGAGAGTTATCCCTTAAACAGATTTTGAAAGAACATCCAAAAGGAAAAGAGTATGCTTCTATTCTTGATGGTTTGAAAAAATATCCTGTTCTTATTGATGATAAAGATAATATTTTAAGTATGGCTCCTATTATTAATTCTAAAACAACAGGAAAACTTGATGTTGGTGAAGATGAGATTTTCTTTGACTGTACCGGAACTGACGAAAGTGCTGTGATGCTTTCTGCTAATATTTTTGCTCAGGCACTATTTGATAGAGGATTTAAAATATTCTCTTGTGAAATGATTTATCCTGATAAAAAAATAATCAGTCCTGATGTGATTTCTTTCTCTCTTAATCTGGATCCTGTTTTTGCAGAAAATTTAATTGGTGAAAAATTATCTCTTCAGAAAATAAAAGATTGTTTGAAACGTATGCGTTGTGATTTTAAAGATAATAAAGCTATTTTTCCTTGTTATCGTGGAGATGTTATGCATATGGTTGATGCTGTTGAAGATGTTGTAATTGGTTATGGTTACGATAAATTAACTCCTTTGCCTTTCACCTCTTATACTAAAGGTTCTATTTTACCTAAAGAAAAAATCACGAGAAATGTAAGAAATTTGATTATTGGTCTGGAATTTCAGGAAATTTTTAGTACTTTATTGTCTAATAAAGAATTATTATATTCTAAGATGAATGCAAAAGATTTAGGCACCATTGAAATTGATAGTTATTTGTCTGAAACTTATTCTGTCGTCAGAACTTGGTTGCTTCCTGGTTTGTTGGATTTATTATCTCATAATAACATCAAGATTATCCTCAGAAAGTTTTTGAACAAGGTATTGTTACCTTGAGGAAAAAAGAAGATGTTTCAGATCACGAAAATGTTGCAGGTTTGTCTGCTCATCCTAAATCTGATTTTACAGAAGCTAGGCAGATTGTTGAATATGTTTTAGATTCTCTTGGAGTAAAATATTCTATTAAAGAATTTGATCATTTTAGTTTTATTTCAGGAAGATGTGCAGAAATATTGTATAAAAATAAAAGGATTGGTTTTTTAGGAGAACTTCATCCTGCTGTTTTGTCTAATTTTAATTTATTGATGCCTATTTGTGCTTTTGAGTTTAACTTAGACGTGATCATTGATGATTTGATCTAATCTGTGTCTATTATAAGGCCAACCGAAAGGTGCTTGTTTTTCAGATATTTCCCAAGAATAAATTCTTTTTTTGCAATTATATTTTTGTTTTTCTTGATTAAATTCTGCTTTTGGGACAAAAAGAGGTATTTTTCCTTCTTCTCCTTCAAAATTTTTTTTATAATAATAATAAATTATGAATGCTTCGGGTGAGCTAAATATTATTTTTCTTAATTGTTTTAAATCTATATTTCCATTTTCTTTTAAAGGCATGTTTGTTCTTTTTATATATATTGGAAATTCTCTTTTTTTAAATCTTTTTTCTGGAGAAATGGGCATTACATATTTTATTTCCAATTTTTTCTCTGGAGAAAGCGTCATGGATAATTTTTTATGGTTTTTACTTATGGTTATCAACATCTGAAATATTTCTGAAAGATGTAAATTTGTAAAATCATATTTTTCTCTGGCATTTTTAGCAAAATAAGTATTCACTATGTTTGAATAATCTTCACTCATGATTTTTTAAATAAAAAAGAGTGTTTTTATTCTTTTCTATACTGTGAAATATAAATAAAAAAGTTCATTTAGTTTTTTCTATGTTTTTTGTTTTGCTTTCTTTTACATTTGTGTTTTCAAATTACATTTGAACAGAATCATTGATGATTTGATCCAAGTTAATATGTCTTCCATTAGGCCACCAGTCTGGCTCATTATCTCCAGAAATTTCCCAATAATAAATTCTTTTT
>CAZNAM010000037.1:0-3939 GCA_964571335.1 uncultured Methanosarcinales archaeon
TCAACCATATTTCCTTCACAAGTCATTAAGTCATATGATATTTGATCAATATATTTTCTGCTAAACTCTCCTTTATTATATTGACATTTCATTGAAGTACTTCTAAATAAGTTTTGAATACTTATTGGCTCATTCATATCCACTAATAATACTTTTTTTGTTAATCTACACTTATTATCTGTACTAAATGATAAAGTAAGAGTTTCTATTTTTGTTTCATAATATGCAGGCTTACAATCATTTGCGGCTTCAATTAAACATTCTTTTGTTAGGCATTGAACAGCCATTCCATAACTAGAATTAAATATTCCTGAGAATATTAACACAAAAAATAATACTATAACAACTACTATTCCAAAAGAAGCATATAAAATACGTTTATTGATTCCTCTATTTTTACTCATTTTAAACTGTTTGAGTTCTTTTTCAATTTGTGCTATATTTAATTTTCTTGCCAAGTTTTTCCTCCTAAATTACTTTATTTATGTTCTGAACCAAAGATCCTTCACAATTATCCAAAGGTCCTGATATTTGATAAGCAAAATCATCATCAAAATTATTCATTTCATAAGTGCATACCATTGAACTGCCTTCAAAATAATCTCTTATTTCTTTTGGCTCTGTCTCATCTAATTTAACAACTGTTTTTTTTATTGCACAGTTCGGAAATATTTCCATCTCAATTATTGATGTCCCTATTCTTGCAGTATATATTGCTGGACTGCATTTATTTGCATTTTCAATCAAACAAGAAGGGCTTTCACATTGTAAGACATAAGCTTTTCCTACTCTGCCCGATGTATAAAAATAATATCCTAATGCAATAAGTATAAGCACGATAATAACCATTGTTATTATCAGATGATTTTTTGGTTTTTGTTGATGTGCTCCTAAAGATTTTATTTTTCTTTCAATACTTCCAAAACCTTTTGTTTTTATTGAGGATTTCCTTGTTTTTTTAAAAAATTTTGGAGTTTTTGATTTAGATTTAACAGAAGTTTTTTTAGTTTTTTTCTTCAATATACCCACCTCTTTGTAAGCTTATTTATGTTTGTATTTTATAAATATTACGGAATAATTGTCATTAATTTTGTTAATAGCTCAAATCAAATTCTTAAAAAAGTTATTTAATTCCTTTACATCATTAACAATAAAATCAGCTTTTGCTTTTTTTAATGCTTTTTCTGAATTAAAACCCCAACTGACGGCAATCATTTTTATTCCTGTTTTTTTACTTGCTTCTACATCCCTGATTTCATCACCAATATAAATAACTTCTTTTTTTGAAAAATTTTTCTTCTTTAACAACCTTTTCAAGATAATATGTTTGCCAAATATTGATTTGTCAGAATAAATAAAATCAACTTTAATTTTGTTTTTATCAAGAACATATTTCACTGTTTCTTTTAAATTTGAACTTAAAATTCCCACAACACATTTTTTTCTTAATCCCGAAATTACTTTTTCCATTCCTGGAAAAATCTTTCCTTTCTTTAATTCTGGTTTTATTGATTCTTTTAGTTTTCCAGCATAAGCAGGAATTTTGTAAAAAGGTATTTTTAATTCTTTGATTATTTCTTTAAGAGTTTTATCTCTCATTTTTTCATCAAATTCAATGTTTTTTAGATTAAATTCTTTACAAAGTTTTTTCATGTTTTTAAGAAGAATTGGCAAGGCATCTAGTATTGTTCCATCAAAATCAAATATTATCACTTTCATTCTATCATCTCTTCAAATTCAACATCCTGAAATTTTTGGTCACAAAATTTTATAATTGCATTTCCTGAATCCCATAACAAAAAGTTTTTCAGTTTTTTGCCAAAATTTATTATCAGTTCAGGAGGCATGAATGCTGAAGTGTAAAGATTTTCCTTGAAATCTGTTTTTGTAATATTTTCAGAGCTTATCTTATCCAGCTGTACTCGTCTTGAAATGAGTTTGCATGCATCAACTATCTCTTCTTGTCCGTCATATTTTATGCAAAAATTAAGAAAAAATCTGTCATAATCTTTTGTTTCATTGATTAATTTTTTTATGTCGTCAACTATTCTTCCCGGAAGATTAAACCATTTTCCAAATATGTTTATCTTTATCTGGCTTAGATCTATTGTCTCCCATGAAAGCATTATTGTCATTAGTTTGTCTAGTTCATCAAATTCCATTTCTGGAATGTTTAAAGTTAATACAGGTATTTGTTTTTCAAAGCATTTTGTGATAATTTCTTTTAATTTGCAGAAAAATTCATCTGCATCTTTTATCTCATTTATGTTTATGGCTATGTGCTGTATCATCAAAACAGAGTGTATTTCAGTCTATTTAAATCTTGTTGGATTCAAAACAATTTTAAATACTTCTTTATTATTTTGATTTATGAATTATCTGTATATTTTTCTAATTCTTTAATTATTTTAGGTATAGTCAATATTGATTCTTTTACTGTCTCAATTTCAACATTATTTCCATAATAATTTATTCCATTTCTTAGTTTTCTGTATCTGTCAAATTTTTTGAAAAGAATCTGTTCTTTTAGTATATCTCTTAAGAAGAATCCAATTGATTCATGATCTAAAAATTTGTATCCTTTCAGATAACCAATCGCTTCGCAATATTCTCTTAGTCCTTCATAAAGTTCTCTGATGATTGTTTTTGAAGTATGTTCATTTAATGGTATTTGTTTTGCTGTCTTAATCGCCTGAATAGAAGAGCTTAGTAAACTTGATGCTCTTAATTTATTGGACATCACTTTTTTTGCTTTTCCAATATTTAGGCTAAACTCAAAATTCATTATATAACCTCTAATTGTCCTGATAAAACAATTCCATTGCAGATGTTATTTATCAAATGTGGATTTGATTTTTTTGCTTTTGCCCATGATAATTTGTCAAATTTATGGATACTGACTTTTCTGTTTAATTTTTTTTCATATTCTTTAGTTAAAAAGTCTTTTTTAATATCAGATATGACACATAAGTCTATATCGCTTGCCATGTCATCCATCGCAAAAGCATAACTTCCAAACAAAACAATAATAGGAAAATCATATTTTCTTTCTAGTTCTTCTATAATTTGTGACTTTCTTATTTTTTCTAGATTATAATAAAGTTTAAGATTTAATGTTTTTTTATTTAAAGATAATTGATAAAAAAAATATACTCCATCTTTTTTAAATGTTAAAAAGTCTTCTTTTACTAATTGGCTTAAATGTTGTCTTATTGTTGTATGGTTTATTTTCAAAATTCTCGAAAGTTCTCTGATACTAAATTTTCTATTAGGATCATCAAAAAAAGATTTTAATATGGTTAATTTTCTTTCCATTTGGAAGTAAATATTTCCAGATGTTTATAAATCTTTCCATTTCATAATTTCAAAACAATTTTAAATACTTCTTTATTGTTTTGATTTATGGATTATCTCTATGGGATTGGATTGATTTTTTTGTTTTTAGCAAGTTGTATTGATTTTAAGAGCAGAGAAATTCCTGATATTTTATCATATTCATTTATAGCAGTTGCTCTTGCTTTCAGGATTTTATTTTCTTTAAATCTTGGATTAAATTTTCTTTTAGAAGGTTTGTTTGGCTTTCTAATCTTTGGAATTTTTGGATTGATATTATTCTTTTTAGGTTTATGGGGAGGTGGAGATGCAAAACTGATGTTTGGCATAGGTCTTGTTCTTGGTTTTGAATTAAAATTATTTAATCCAATCATAATTTTCCTTATTGTAGTTATATTTTCAAGTGCAGTTTATGGAATTTTATATATGTTTATTACAGCAATTATTAATTTCAAAAAATTCTCTGAAGAATTTAAAAAATACAAGAGGATTTTAAGGATTTTATTTGTTTTGATTCCTTTATCAATAATCAGCATGATTTCTTTATTTCAAAACAAGAATCCTATAATTATCATGCTTTTAGCATTATTGACAGTTTCTCCTTTT
>CAZNAM010000038.1:0-3822 GCA_964571335.1 uncultured Methanosarcinales archaeon
ATGATATTCTTCTCTTTTAGGGTATATATCAAGTTTTTCCATCTTCTTATTTTTAGTTAAGAAATAAGGGTTTAAATAATTATAAATATGGATTTTTTGTTAACCCATATTAAATATGGCTTTTGACCATAAGAATCCGAAGCCTCTGGAGGGATTTGAACCCTCGACCTCTACCTTACCAAGGTAACGCTCTACCGCTGAGCTACAGAGGCAATGATAACCATTTCTCAGGATTTATTTTTAAAAGTTGTGGCTTTAAATAACTAATGGTGCTAAAAAATGTAATTATATAACATTATAAAATAATTATAGTTAAAATTTAAATAGCTGAAAAAGATATTATTTTTTAGGGGGTAAATATGAGAGCATTCATACAAATAGCCACGCAAGGCAAAGGAGAAGAAATTCGTCAAAAACTAAAACAACTAAGAGAAGTTAAAGAAGTTCACATGTTGTTTGGAGAATGGGATTTCTTAACATTAGTTGAAATAGAAAATGCAGAACAATTAGCATCTTTTGTGCTTGAAAACATAAGAAAAATAGAAGGCGTAAGATTAACTAGCACAATGATTTGTTTAAAATAATTAATTACTAAATAATTCTTTTGCAAGTTTTTGAGCTTGTTCTAATTGAGATTTAGTTCCAACATCAAGCCAGCAGGAAAGAACTTCATATTCAAAGGTTTTTCCTTCATCAATCAATAACTGAATAGCATCAGTAATTTCATATTCTCCTCGCGGACTTAAAGAAATTCTTTTACAAGCATCAAAAATATCCTTAGGAAAATAATAAATGCTTGTATTAGCTAAGTTAGTGGGAGGATTTTCTGATTTCTCAATAATAGTTTTTACTTTATTATTATCTGTCTCAATAACACCAAAATTCTTAGGATTTTCAACTTTGCAAACTGTAAGAACACCATCACAATCATGAGAGCTTATCTTTCCAAGAATCTCGGTAGGAAAAATACTATCTCCTGCAATAACAAAAAAATGTTCATCAGTAATAAAAGGCTCTGCATAAGAAACAGCATTTGCAGTGCCTAATCTTTCTTTCTGCTCAACATAATTTAATTTCATGCCAAACTTTTCATTTCCAAGATAATCAATAATCTTTTCTTTTTTATAATTTACAATAATCAAAACATCATTAACTCCTATCTGAGAAAGCTGTTTAAGAATAATCTCAATTATATTAGTTCCATTAACAGGCATCATAACCTTAGGTAGGTCTTCAGTGAGTTCATTAAGTCTCTTACCTCTTCCAGCTGCCATTATAACTGCCTGCATAAACATCAATTCAAAAAGACTTTTTTATAAATGTTATTAATTAACACACATAAAGTATATAAATAAACAATAACTAACTAAATTTTTATGAAAAAAACATATTTTACAATAATAATTTTTTTATTTTTAGGAATTATTGCTGTAGAAGGTATTGACATATCAGATTATCCTCATATGTTTGTATCAGGAACTACTTTTCAGCCAACATATGTTATTGGAGATGAAGCACCAAGCTTAGATGTTGTAAGTGCAACAATAATATCAACTGCAATCGCACAATATCCTCAATATGATGTTAAAATAGGAACTTCAAAAATAGCATCAGAAATAATAAATATAAAAAAAATAAATGCAATAGTCATAGGAAACCCCTGCATAAATAGTGCTGCAGCAGAATTAGAAGGAAACCCAACTTTTTGCTATCAAGGATTAGAAGGCGGCAGAGGATATGTAAAAATATTTTCGAACAATGGAAAATATCAATTATTAATAACAGGAATAAGTGCTGAAGACAGAAAAGCAATGGCAGAATTCTTAGCAGAAAAAGATCTTGAAGATTTGGCTGTTACAGAATATTCAATCTCAACTTTTAGTGGATCAAAAACAAAAGTGCCAGAACAAACAAAAACAATTCAAACAACAAAAATTGAACCAAAAACAGTAGAAGAACAAAAAGAAGAGACAACAAAAGAAATAATCCCAAAAACTAAAGATGAAAAAGAAGAAATAAAAGTTGAACAAAAAGAAGAAGAAAAGATAACAGAAATACTAAAAGAAACAAAACCAAAAAAAAGATTTTTTGGGAAAGTATTTTCAGCAATAGGAAACTTTTTCAGATATTTATTCAGTTAATCAAAGAAAACCTGTCAGTATTGCACATGATCAACATCAGATATTCTTTTTGATATTTCCTTCTTTTTTCCAGATTGCTTATATCCTGAGGAGAAGCAATACAACTATTTTTTGGATGACTGTGCAGATCCGCAATGGCAGAAATTGGACAAGAACTGGAAGAAACATGGAAAACATTTGCAGAGGAAACTTCGGGAAATTCAACAGCAGATATTACGTAAGTATTATCCTCTATTTCTCCATAAAGACAAGCCTTAATTTCTCTTGCCTGATTTTCAAAATATTCTCTCTGAATTTTTTCAAGAGAATTATTAATAAATTTTATTTTAATATTAGAAAAAATCAAAGTATTCTCATCAATTGTTTCACTGGAAATAAAATTTTGCAGATAAAAGAAAAGACTAAAACAGACAATCAGCAAAATCATAAATAAGACAGCAAGAGGTCTTTTTTTAGGTTTTTCTTCTAAAAAATCAGAATTCAGATATTCAATATCATCTTTATCAAGGATGTGAGGTTTCATTGTTTACAAATTAAAAAATGTGGGGGAAGGAAATTCCCACCTGACTAAAGTCAGATAAAGCCACTAAAGTGACTAGCAATAAAAAAATAAATGAATTCTAATAAAAAATGCGGGAAGGGATTCCAACCCAGCAAGCTGGATCAAGCCACTAAAGTGACTGATGACTAAAGCAAATTAACAATAAACAAAAGTATGCGGGGGAAGGGATTTGAACCCTCGGACCCACTAAGGGACAGGATTTCTTCTTTCCACAAAAGGAAAGTGTCCATCTTAAGTCCTGCGCGTTTGACCAGACTTCGCTACCCCCGCAAGGATAAGGCAAAAAAACTCTATCTGCTTTAAAAAAGTTATTGAAAAAACTTAAATTTCCATAAGCTTTTTAAATGAATTCCATTTAAGTAACAAAATAAGGAGGGGATTTTAATATGAAAAATAACTTATTAATACCGATTTTATTAATTGCAATGCTTACTTTAACTGCATGCAATATAAGTCCTACAAAATCTGAAGATGCAGTAAAAATTGAATTCTATGTAATGAGTCAATGTCCTTTTGGAACTCAAGTAGAAAATGAAATACTGCCAATATTAGAAAAATTCGGAGATGATGTTGATTTCAGATTAGAATTTATTGGAGCAGGAACAGATGGAAAATATCAAAGCCTTCATGGAGAATCAGAAGTTAATGGAAATAAAGTCCAATTATGTGCACAAAAATATGAACCAAAATATATGGAAATGATAATCTGCATGAATAACGAAGAAAGCAAAATACCTGACAACTGGGAAGCATGTGCAGAAGGAATGAATAAAGACAAAATAAAAGAATGTTATGAAGGAGACGAAGCAAATCAATTATTAGAAGAATCCTTTGCAAAAGCACAGGAAAAGAAAATATCAGGAAGTCCAACAATGTTCTTTAATGAAGAAAAATACAATGGAAACAGAGATGAAAAAGGATTTACAAGAGCAATATGCAAAAATCTGGAAGGACATGAATTATGTGTAGAAGTAACTGAATGTGACACAGATATAGACTGTCCTGCAACAGGAGGACAAATTCCTATTTGTGAGAATCCTGGAACAAAAGAAGCAAAATGTTCAACAAAACCAGATGCAAAAGTAGAAGTATTAACATTAACACATAAAGATTGTGCAA
>CAZNAM010000039.1:0-3748 GCA_964571335.1 uncultured Methanosarcinales archaeon
CATTCAAAAAAAGTGCAAGAATTGTAGGAGAAGTTTTAGGAAAATATCATCCACATGGAGATACTGCTGTTTATGATACTCTTGTAAGAATGGCTCAAAATTTTTCATTAAGATACCCCTTGATTCAAGGGCAAGGAAACTTTGGAAGTATAGATGGAGATTCTGCGGCAGCGATGAGATATACAGAAGCAAGACTTAATAAACTGGCAGATGAGATGCTGGAAGATATAGATAAAGATACTGTAGATTTTCAACCAAATTTTGATGGCTCATTAAAAGAACCAAAAGTTCTACCTTTAAAATTTCCAAACTTACTTGTTAATGGAAGTTCTGGAATTGCAGTGGGAATGGCAACAAATATACCTCCTCACAATATGAGAGAAATATGTGCCGGAACAATCAAACTTATTGATAATCCTGAGATGAGTGATAATGAATTGATTGAAGAAATCAAAGGTCCAGACTTTCCAACAGGAGGAATAATAATAGGAAGAACAGGAATAAAAAATGCATATAAAACAGGAAGAGGAAAAATAAAAGTAAGAGCAAAAACAACCATAGAAGAAACACAAACAAAAGAAAAAATCATAGTCAATGAAATTCCATACATGGTTAACAAAGCACATTTAATAGAACAAATAGCAAATTTAGTCACAGATAAAAAAATACAAGGAATAACAGATATAAGAGATGAAAGTGACAGAAAACATCAAGTAAGAATAGTTCTTGAATTAAAAAGAGGAGCAAATACAGATGTTGTACTTAATCAATTATACAGACATACTAGAATGCAGGAAACATTTGGAGTAATAATGATTGCTCTTGTAGGAAATGAACCTAAAACATTAACATTGAGACAAGCACTACAAGAATATTTAGGACATAGAAAAGAAGTTATAACCAGAAAAACAAGATTTGATTTAAAACAAACAGAAGCGAGAATTCATATAGTTGAAGGATTAATTATTGCATTAAACCATATTGATAAAATAATAGCCTTTTTGAAAAATAGTCAAAATGCAGAAATTGCAAAAACAGGCTTGATGATGGAATATTCTTTTTCAGAAAAACAAGCACAAGCCATACTAGACATGAAATTACAAAGACTTACAAATTTAGAACAACAAAAATTAAATGATGAAAATAAAGACCTTAAAGATAAAATAAACATATTTAAAAAAATATTATCAGATGAACAAGAAATACTTAATATGATAAAAAAAGAACTTTCAGAAATATCTGAAAAATACGGAGATGAAAGAAGAACACAAATTGTAGAAGGAGAATTAGAAGATATAACTGAAGAAGAGCTAATAAAAGAAGAAGATTCAGTTGTTACAGTAACACATGCGGGATATGTTAAGAGAATGCCAACAGAAACATACAAAGCACAAAAAAGAGGAGGAAAAGGAATAATAGCTGCAGAAACAAGAGATGAAGACTTTGTAGAAAACATCTTTACAGCAAATACTCATGATTACATATTGTTTTTCACAAACAAAGGAAAAATACACTGGTTAAAAGTATATCAAGTTCCAGAGACAGGCAGATATGCAAAAGGAACAAATATTGTCAACTTATTAAATCTTGAAAAAGATGAAACAATAACCGCTTTGATACCTGTAAGCAAATTTGAAGAAGACAAATATCTGTTGATGGTAACTAAAAAAGGAATGGTAAAAAAATGTTCTTTATCCTTGTTTTCATCTCCAAGAAAAGGCGGAATAAAAGCAATAGGTGTCAATTCTTCAGACTCATTAATACAAGCAATGATGACAAAAGGAGATAATGAAATAATAATAGCAACAAAAAAAGGACAAGCAGTAAAATTCAATGAAAAATTAGTGAGAGCAATGGGAAGAACGGCAGGAGGAGTTAAAGGAATAAGGCTAAAACAAAACGACGCAGTTATTGGAGCAGTAGTGGCAGAATCTAATAAGACATTGATGACTGTAACAGAAAAAGGATATGGAAAAAGAACACCAATATCTGATTATAGATTAACTTCAAGAGGGGGAAGTGGAGTAATAAATATAAAAATCACAGATAAAAATGGAGTGGTTGTAGGAATAAAATCAGTAATAGATGAAGATGAACTAATGTTTATAACACAATCAGGAATATTATTGAGAATGAAAGCAACAGATGTAAGTGTAATCGGAAGAAATACACAAGGAGTCAGAGTTATAAGATTAGGGGCCAAAGACAAACTAATAAATCTTGCAAAAGTAGAAGAATAAAATGCAAGCATTAATTCTAGTAAATAAAGGATTGGAAAAATCTGCACAAAAAGAAATAAAACTATTGACAAATAAAAAATCTGTAATCGGAACAGGTTGTTTGTTTTTTGAATGTGAAAGAGATGAATTAATCAAATTATCTTATCTTGGAAGGAGTTTTACAAGAGTTTTAGAAATAATAGGGATTAGAAAAGATCTTGATTTTGAAATTGATTTAGAATATGAAGGAGCAGTAGGTTTTAAAATAATAAAAGAAACAGATAGAGTGAGTACACAGGAAATATTTGATGCAATAAAGAAAAAACTAATTTCAAAAAAATATGAAATAGATATGAAACATCCTGAAATTCCATTGATAATCTTTTCTGATGGTGAAAAGAATTATCTTTGTCTTGACTATTCTGGATTTGATTTATCAAAAAGAGATTATAAAATCTTTGCTCATAAAGATACATTAAAAGGAAATATAATTGCAGGGATACTTCTTGAAGAAGATATTGCTGGAAATATTATTCTTGATCCCTTCTGTAAAGATGGAACCATTGCGATTGAAAGTGCAATGATACAACAAAATAAATCAATTAATTATTTTAATAAAGAAAAATTTGCTTTTTTGAGATTATTTGATTTGGATGTTGATTGTCTTGAGAAACTTGATGATTTGAAAGAAGGAATTAAAGTAATTGCGGCAGATACAAATTTTGCAAATATTTCTTCAGCAAAAAAGAATTCTGTTTTAGCAGAAGTGGAAAAAGAAATAAGATTTTTGAAATGTGAAATAGATGATATAGATTTAAAATTTGAAAAAGAAATAGATTTCATCATTACATCACCTTTACAAGTGAGTAAAGTGATTCCTGAAAAAAAAGTAATTAAAATAGCAGAACAATTTTTTACAAGAGCAAAAAAAATCTTATCTGAAAAAGGAAAAATAATACTTTTAATAAAAAGAGTTGAAGAAATTTATGAACAAAAAGGACAAGAAAAAGGATTTTCTATTATTGATAAAAAAGAAATAATGCAAGGGCAAGATAAAATAAAAGTTATAAAATTTAAGTTGAATTAATGTCTGTTTAAATTCTTTTTTAAATTTCTTCCAAAACTCTTTTTCAAATGATCTTCAGGAATATATTTTGATTTTGAATTATTATTTATATTTTTAAAATTGTCTTTAGGAACATATATTCCATTTGAAGGTCCTTTTGATGAATAAGGTTTTTTAATAAAAAATTCTTTTTCTTTTTCATAAGGTTTAACAATAATATTTTCAAGCAATTTAGAATCAATATAATTTAAAAGATCTTTTGCTTTTTCATAATCTTTGTGAGTTGGACATTTATCAATAACATAAAGTGGTTGTTTTATTTGATTAAATTTTGTTAGGTTCCCATTATTTGCAGGAATCTTTTTTTCGTCAAAACAAACATAGTTTGTCAAAAGTTTATTTTCTCTTTCATAAAGTAAACTTTCAAATGCTTTATCATCATTTTTAAATGCGATCTTAAATA
>CAZNAM010000040.1:0-3353 GCA_964571335.1 uncultured Methanosarcinales archaeon
AAAGAGTCTACAAGAGCCTCTGTTTCAAACAAATAAATACCCATTGAAGCATAAACAAATCCAGGTTTTCCAGGAATTTCAGGAGGATTTTCTACTTTTTCAAGAAATGCTTCTGCTTTTCCGTTTTTATCAACTTGAAAAACTCCGAATCTATACTGTGATTTTTGAAAATCCTCTGGTTTTAATTGTTTTTCAATCACCATAACAGTCAGAGCTCTTGATTTTCCTTTTCCATTTTCTTTATTATGAGAATCTACTACATTTCCAAAATCAAAAGTACAAAGATGATCTCCTGCACCAATAGCGATTCTATTATATATTCCCATTCTATCAATGTTTTGACGAACACAATCTGCAGTTCCTTCATACCATTGCCTAGTAGAAGTTTCTCTTGATGAAAGCAAAGAATAAGGTCTTCCTTGCCTAATATGTGCTTGTTCAACATGTTCAACTAAAGAAGCTGCTTGATACTGAGGCAAAACATAAGTTTTTTCACAACACCTTCCAATAGAATTCAAGGAAGCATCAATAATACGATATTTTCCCCAAACATAAACAGCAGGCTTTGCTCTATCTCTTGTCAAAGGTGTTAATCTTTTTCCTTTTCCTCCAGCCATTATCATTCCTAAAATTCTTTGTCTCATTTTAAATCTCTAAAAAGTATTTTTTGATGATTTTTTAGGTTTATAAATATTACTTTCGAGTAATTATTTTAAACAGAAAAGTTTATAAATATGAATATGCATTCATATGTATATTAAATCATAATTACAAAGATGTATAAAGATGAACAAATATCACTTATTTTTTGGAAATTTAGCAAACTCACTTAAAATTGATATAATAACAGAATTAAAGAAAAAACCTTTATCAGTTTTAGAATTAGCTAAAAAAATAAATGCAGAACAATCAAAATTAAGCCATGCTCTTGCTTCATTAAGGCATTGCAGTATAGTTCTTGTCAAACAACAGGGTAAAAAAAGAATCTATTATTTAAACAAAGAAACTATTTTGCCTATTCTAAAGATTATTGACAAACATGAATCTAAGTTCTGTGGAAAATGCAAGGCATTAATGGAAAAAAACAAAATTTAAGATTATTTTAATTAAAAATGAAACAAATATATTTAGATAATGCAGCAACAACAAAAGTTGATGAACAGATTGTAAAAGCCATGCTTCCATATTTTTCAGAAAAATTTGGAAATGCAAGTTCTCAGCATTTAGTTGGACAAGAAGCAAAAAGAGCTTTAGAAGAATCAAGATTAGTAATAGCTAGGTCAATTGGTGCAAAAGACAATGAGATTATTTTTACATCAGGAGGAACAGAAAGCAATAATTTTGTTTTAAAAGGATTATTTTTTGAGAATAAGGACAAGGGAAAAAATCATATAATCCTCTCAAAAATTGAGCATGATTGTATTTTAAACTCGTGTAAATGGTTAGAAAAACAAGGTGCAAAAATAACTTATTTAGATGTTGATGCTGAAGGGTTTGTTAATCCAAAAGATATTGAAAAAACAATTACAGAAAAAACTTTAGTTGTTAGCATTATTCATGGGAATAATGAAATTGGAACTATTCAGGATTTAGAAGCAATAGGAAAAATTTGTAGAGAAAAAGGAGTTTATTTTCATACAGATGCTTGTCAGAGCTATACTAAAACTGAAATTAATGTAAAAAAACAAAATTTAGATTTTGTAACTTTAAATTCGCATAAAATCCATGGGCCAAAAGGAGTTGGTGCTTTGTTTATGAGAAATGGAATAAAAATCACCCCTTTATTTCACGGAGGGGGGCATGAATTTGGATTAAGAAGCAGTACTGAAAATATTCCTGGAATTGTTGGTTTTACAAAAGCAGTGAAAATCGCAAAAAATTCAGATGTAAAATATATGGAAAAATTAAGAGATAGATTAATTGAAGGAATATTAAAAATCTCAGACGCTTCATTAAATGGGCCTAAAAAAAATAGATTATGTAATAATGTTAATATAAGCTTTAAAAATGTTGAAGGAGAGGCTATTGGAGGATATTTAGATGCTTATGGAATATGCAGTTCAACAGGTTCTGCTTGTTCATCACATTCCTTGGAACCAAGTCATGTATTAAAAGCAATTGGTGCAGATCATGCAAAAATTAATAGTTCAGTGAGATTAAGTTTAAGCAAATATAATACAAAACAAGAGATAGATTATGTAATAGAGATTTTGCCTAAAATAATTGAAAAATTAAGGAGAATGAGCCCTTTGGTAAAAGATTAAAATGGTAAAGAAGAATACAAAAACAAAAAAGGAACTTATAACAAAAAAAATGAAATTTTCTGAAATAATGAAGAAATATCCAGAAGTTACTGAATCTTTATTTGAAAAAGGAATGCATTGTATAGGGTGCGTAATGTCTCAATTTGAAACTCTTGAGCAAGGAGCATTGATGCATGGCATGGATCCTGATGAATTAGTAGAAGAAATTAATAAAAAAATAAAAAATAAAAAATAAAATGGAAAACCAATTTCAACCATATAACAAAGAAGTGATGAAGCATTTTTCAAATCCTAAGAATTATGGAGTTATTAATAATCCAGATTCTGTTGGAGAAAAAGGAAACATAAAATGTGGAGATATAATGAAAATATATCTTAAAGTTAAAGACAATAAGATAAAAGATATAAAATTTAAAACATTTGGTTGTATTGCTGCAATTGCTTCATCTGATGTTTTATGTGAATTAGCAAAAGGAAAAACAATTGAGCAAGCCAAAAAAATAAGTAATAAAGATATTATAGATAAATTAAAAGGTCTTCCTTCAATAAAGCTTCACTGTTCTGTTCTTGGAGCTGATGCATTAAAGACCGCTATTTATAATTATGAGAAAGAAGTTTTAAAAAATCCAAAAAATAAATTAAAAACATTTAAATAATGATTTTTTTTATTTTAAGTACAAAAAATGGCAGTTATACACATAGATGATAAAAACTTTAAGGAAGAAGTTGAAAAATCAAAAACTCCTGTAGTAATTGATTTTTGGGCACCTTGGTGTGGTCCTTGTCAGATGATGGGGCCAATATTTGAATCTTTAAGCGGAGGATATAAAAACAAACTTAAATTTGTTAAGATAAATACAGATATGAATAGAGATTTATCAATGAAATTTGGTATTCAAGGGATTCCAGCTCTTGTTTTTACAAAAGGCGGAAAAGAAATTGAAAGACTAGTTGGATATTTTTCAGAACCAGATTTAAAAGAAAAAATAGATTCTATACTTAGTGAACTTTAATCAAAAGACCAGAAAAATGGAGTATGATTTAATTATTATAGGATCCGGGCCAGCTGGAGTTTCGGCTGCTGTTTAT
>CAZNAM010000041.1:0-2924 GCA_964571335.1 uncultured Methanosarcinales archaeon
ATAATATTAAAAATATAAATAAAAAAAGTTTATTAAATCTTTGGCGTGAAGAAACTGGAAAGGTCTTGAAATAAATTCAGGAATATGGTTTTTCAAATTTTCTTTGAAATATTGTTTCCAAACCTTCCATTATTTCTGGTTCTATTTGTAATCTTTCTTTAATATATTTTTTTATTGTCTCTTCTGTTTTATCTGTTAGTTCTGCTATTTCTTTTGTTGTAAATTCTAAATCTTGTGCTTCATATATTTGACTGGCAAGTTTATAAAATTTTTCTACTCTTTTATTAAAATTGTTTAATGCATTATAAGGAATATTTAAAAAATAAGCTATGTCTGTTTTTCCAAATTTAGAATCTTGTGCTCTTTTTATTTGTTCTTTTTGTTCTCCAGTTAAATTTTTTCTTGTTCTTAATTTATAAGGTACAGATATTTCTGGAAGCTCTCTTAAAATTCTTCCTATATCTTGTTCTGAAAAACCTGTTTTTTTTGCTAATTCTCCACAAGTATATTTTTCACCAGAATAACATAAGCTAAAAAAATATTCTAATTCTTCTAAAGTTTCTTTTCTGCTTTTATGAAAGATATATTTATATTCTAATGCTTTTTGATATGCAACATTTCCTTCTTTTTTTGCTGTTTGATGTAATATATTAAAAATAAATTCTGATTTTATTTTTTGAATATATTGTGGTGAAGATTCACGTTTTTCTTCTTTCAATTTTTTTCTAATTTCTTTATAATCATCATCTAAGTTTGTTTCAACTAATAATTGCTGGGCTCTTTGTCTTGTCATTCCTAATTTTTCTGCTATTTCTACCTGATTCAAACCTTGATTAATCAAAGATTCAATGTTTCTTTTTTTATTTTCAATCTTTTTCTTTTTTCTTTTTTCTTCCCAAATAGAATGCAATTCAGTCCCATACAATATCTTATGAATTTCACTTACAGGAAGATTCAATTTTTCAGCCATTTCTGTCTGACTCAAACCCTTATTAACCAAAAATTCAAGTATCTCTTTTTTCTCTTCAAATTTCTTTTTTTTATTTTCTTTCCAAACAGAATGCAATCCAATTTTATTCAATAATACATAAACTTTATTTATTGAAAAACCTAACTTTTCAGCCATTTCTGTCTGACTCAAACCTTGATCAACCAAAGATTCAAGTTTTTCTTCTATTTCTGATTCATCACTCATAATAGAACATGATTAGGATTCATTTATAAATGTTTCTACTCATAAGTTACAATCCAAATACGACAAATTTTAAAAACAACAGCATCATTTAATCTTACAAAAGAGGGGGAAATATGCCAGAAAATTTTAATCAAGAAGAAAAATCTATTCTTAAAAAGTTTGTAACTAACACAGAAAGCGATGTTTATTGCATCAAGAATCTTCCTGAAGAAGTGATTTCTGTTCTTTTTGCTTATTATAGCAGAAGTGAAAATACTTTCAGAGAAAATCTATTAAAATTAATGGCTCAGGGAGATATAAACCTAAAAAACATAAAAGATATTTATGATGATAATGAACAGCTTTCTGAAGCAAAAGAAAAAGCTGCTAAGTTTCATGAAAAATGGGTTATTAATTATGGTCATTCTAGTATTGCAGAACATTCTGACTTAAAATTTGCTTTGCATAATATTTCTAATGTCTTCACTAAAATTATTGAGGATAATCGTCTAGGAAGGTTCACAGAAAAATCCAGCAGGTATGTTATCTTCAACAAAGATGCATTCATAAAACCAAAAAAGATAATGGATTCAGAATTTAAAGATGAATATTTAGATGTGATGAACCTGTTATTCAACACTTATGAAAAATTGCAGGAGCCTATGATGAATTTCATCAAGCAAAGGATGCCAAAAAATGAAAGTACTAGTGATAGAGCTTATGAAGCAAGTGTTAAAGCAAAAGCCTGCGATAATATAAGATACCTTCTTCCTGCAGCAACTTTAACAAGTATGGGAATGAGTATTAATGCACGATGTGCTGCTCATGCTATCAAAAAACTTCTTTCTTCTGATTTAGAAGAATGTCAGAATATAGGAAAGCTGATGCTGGAAGAAGGAAAAAAGATCTGTCCAACTCTGCTGAAGCACGCTGATTTTAATAATTACATCAATGAAACAAATAAAGAGATGTTCAAGCTCGCAGAAAAACTAGGTTATGAAGCTGTTTCTGCTGAACAACCAGTAAAAATTATAATTTATGATGCTGATGTTGAAAATAAATTAATCAGTGCAATTCTTTACAGATATTCAAATAAAAATTTCAATAATATTCTTGAAAAAGTTAAATCAATGTCTAAAGAAGAAAAAGAAAATATTCTTGATGAATTTTTGAAAAGAATGGAGCGTTTTGATTATCCTCTTAGAGAATTAGAACACATCAATTTTACCATGGAAATGCTCATGGATTTAGGTGCTTTTAGGGATGTTCAAAGACATCGTCTTGTTACTCAAACAAATCAACTGAATACTTGCGATCATGGTTTTGATATTCCTGAAGATATTATTGAAGCTGGTTTTAAAAAAGAATATGAAACCGCTTTGTTAAAAGCAAAATCTCTTTATGATAAGATGAAAACAAAATCCCCTCAAGAAGCTCAGTATGTTGTTCCTTATGCTTTCAGGAAACAGATGTTATTTACATGGAATTTAAGAGAATTGGAACATTTTATCAGATTAAGAAGTGGTGAACATGGTCATATAAGTTACAGAAGAATTGCTCAAAAATGTCATGAAGAGATTGAAAAACTGTTTCCTCTTTTGGCAAAATATTTAAGAGTTAATAAGAATGAATATTATCTTGGAAGATTAAAGAGTGAGATTAAATTCGATGAAAAATTAAAAGGTTGTAAAGATGTTTGATTTTAATGAATTAAAAGAGGTTGATCCTGAAATATTTAATGTTCTAAAGA
>CAZNAM010000042.1:0-2858 GCA_964571335.1 uncultured Methanosarcinales archaeon
TGGGAAATTGCTTTGGAAATAATTTTACCTCTTACTGTTTTTCTTAATCTTAATCCTTTTGGCCTGTTTTTCGATAATTTCTTTTTTCCTTCTTTTCTCGGCTTTTTTTTCATTCCTTTCTCATAACTTAATAAAACTTTTTTTAATCCAATTCCTTCTACATTTTCCATTACTGTGAATCCTGCCTTGTCGCTTGCTCCTGTTATTTCAAATTCATAACCAACTAAATCCTGAGAAATATCTTTTCCATCTATCTTGTCATGGAGTTTTTTTTCTATTAATTCTTTTGCTTCTGCTTCCAAATGATAGGTCTTCCCTGTTTTTTCTGAAATGTTTATTTTGAACATATTAATTAATTGGAGAATTGGTTTTTAAGAGTTTTGCTTTTTTATTCTTCTACTTTCAATAACATTCTTAATCCTAAAAGACATTAGTGCGAATGTGAACATTGCTATACTGAATAAAATAAAAATAAATTTAAAGGGTAATAATAATAAAATTGTTGCTGATAGTAATGTGCCTAAAAAAGCGTTCAAATCAATTGTTGTGTTATAAGGGCCGTAGAACTTGTCCCTCTGGTTTTTGTTAATAACATCAAAAAAATACGCTTCTGT
The DNA here is from genome assembly GCA_964571335.1 of uncultured Methanosarcinales archaeon. Lineage (GTDB taxonomy): Archaea > Nanobdellota > Nanobdellia > Woesearchaeales > ARS49 > JAFCDQ01. Next base: position 615 of record CAZNAM010000042.1, read on the forward strand.
TGTTGGCTCTAACATCCCTGCACCAAAACTTGCCAAAACTAATACTAATAATATCAAATACATGTTAGGTATAAAAAAAATAGATAACGCAGATATTCCTAGAATAAAATAGCCTATCACAAATATTTTTCTAAAACCTTCTTTCCCAGCTAATTTAGCAAAATAATATTCTGTGAAAATTAATGGAATTATAACTGCTCCGAGAAAGTATCCTATAAGTTTTTCATTGAAACCAGATTCAAAGATATATAGTGGTATATAAAGATATATTAAAACCCACCAGAAATTTACACCTCCTCCTAAGAAATAAGTATAGATTCTCTCTTTTTTCTTAAAGAAGTTTAAGAGGGGTTTTAATGGATTTCTGTCAATTTTTTTGGTTTTTCTGTTATCCTGAATTCTAAATAATTTGAAAAATATAAACGTTAGCGTGAATATTATTGCACCGAAAAAGAAAACTGAACGCATGCCATATTTATTAGAGATGAACCCTGCCAGTATCGGCGCTATCAGCCATGAGATATTCAAGAGAGTGTAAATTATTCCCTCATTTTTTGACATACAATCATCTTTTGTTTTGTCCCTTACAATTATTCCAAATAAAGTTATCTTAAGACTTGCTATTACAGCAATTATTGCCCCTAAAATTATTATGACATAAATATGAGGAAGTAATGCAAATAAAATATAAGAGACAATATAAATCAGTATCACAAGAGAATATAATCTGGATTTATTGCTTTTTTCTACCAATGGAATTAAAAAAATATAGGAACATATTCCTATGATTGTAAAAAATGAAGTTATAAATCCGACATATGCTGCGTTTTTAACAAAAGAATCCAGATATATGGCCCATATTGTTGTTACTGCTGCTATAGCGAAACTTGACAATAATCCAACTAATCCTATTCTGCCTATCAGAGAAATCTTATGCCTCCTTAATGTATACATGGAAAATAAAAGAGAATGAGATTTTTAAATTTAGAGTTTTGGAGAGGTTTATTCTTCTTTGGGTTTTTCAATTCTTATTTTTCTACTCTTAGGGTCATAAACTATAATCGCTATTAGTTCAGAGTCCTCTGTATCAATAGGTTCGCTTCTAAGGTTATTCATATGTTGCTCATACCTTTCAGGATCTGTAGATCTTAAATGTTCTTGATAAGCAATATTTGGGAACATCATTTCAAATCGCCTTGCAGCCCTGTAACTATTATCCATATGAATTAGATGTTAATATATTATTTATATCTTTTGTTTAAATTCCCCAACCATTCTTTTCCTGCCTTTTTATCTCAGAAATTTCCATTAATATTTTTTTTTCATTTTCAGACAGTAAATCCTTGTTTTTCTTGAAGTTTTTAAATTGAGATACTGAAATATCTGAATAGAGGAATTCTTTGTCTTTTAACTGTCTTTCAAAATTAGCTCCTGGGATTGACACCGCAACTTCCATGTTTTCTGTTGCTTCTCTAACTGATTTATTTTCTGACTGGATATTTTTTATGTGCCCTATTTTTTCTCCCTTGTTGTCTATCAGATTTAATTCTGGAATTATTTTTCCTCCTTCTACTCTAACTCCAAAAATTGCAGGCTTTGTATTTCTGAAAAAATACTGGTGGAGGATTTTCAATTTGCACAAAGTCGTCAATCCCATGAGTCTTTTCTTTTCTATTTCTTTTCTTTTCTCTATTCTAAACTCGATTATGTTTTCAATAAGTTTGTAGATTACCTTGTCTGTTATTATTTTAATTTTTCCCTTGCTGATTTCTTTGATTTCATCATCATCTTCAACATTAAATCCAATAATCATAGCATCTAATTCATTTATTTCAAGGTTTGCCTTTGCAGAGGTTATGTCTGTTTTGTTTATGCTTCCAATTCCTGCCTTTACAACAGATATGTTGTTTTGTTTTAATAAAACAAGAAGAGCTTCTAAACTTCCTAGCGAGTCTGCCTTGGCAATGATGCCCTGTTTTTGCGTCTGGATGTTTTCAGAGATTTCTTTTTTGAACATTTCTTTTATTTTTTCTTTGTTTCCCTTGTAAGCTACAAAAGGCATGCCTGGAAGTATGTCTGCTTTTTCTACAAGTTGCATTCTTAATCCTGTTGATGCTTGGACATTGTTCTTGGGCTTGAATTTTGATTTTAGAGGTTCTATTTCTTCAAGAATTCTTATTTTTGTTATTATTGGCTCATCAAAACTTGCGACTGCTATTTCATCAGTTTTTGACAATTCACCGT
>CAZNAM010000043.1:0-2040 GCA_964571335.1 uncultured Methanosarcinales archaeon
CATGAAATGGAAAAACAAAGAGAAATAAATTGGTCTGAAGTAGCAAGAGCCGCAATTAAAACAAAAATATCTCAATTAAAAATATTGAAAGCTATATCTGCAAAGTCAAAATTGACTGAAAAAGCTGCTTTAGAATTAGGCAGAAAAATAAATAAATCTTTGCATGAAAGATATGCTTAATAAAAATGGAATTAGTTGTTGATGCCAATATTTTTATGTCTGCATTAATAGCAACTCAAGGAAAGACTTATGATTTCATTTATAATGATAGAAATAAATTGTTTGCTCCTGAATTTTTAATGGATGAATTTGAAAAATATAAAGATGAAATTTTAGAAAAATCAGGACTGTCTGAATATGATTTTGAATTGTTCTTGTCTTTAATAAGTTCTAGAATTGAATTTATTTCTAAACATGAATTTGAACAATTTATTTCCAAAGCAGAAAAAATAACACCTGATCCAAAAGATTCAGAATATTTTGCTCTTGCAATGAAAATGAAATGCAGTATTTGGTCAAATGATAAAAAATTGAAAGAACAAAATAAAGTTAAAGTGTATAATACAAGTGAATTATTGGAATTAATGTAAGTTTTTAATTTTAATATTATCTTTTTTTTTAACAAAATTTAATAACTAAAACAACTTCTTGCCCTGAATGAACATAGATTTTGAAAAGATAAAATCATTTCCTCCTGACAGGAGAATAAAAGCACTTAATGAAGCAAAACAAACACTTAATTCTGAAATTGAAGATTCCAAGAAAAAAATGCAGGAAATAAACAGACTTCTCCAGCTTGCAGAGTCAGAAGAATCATTAATTGAAGAGATAATTGTTCCAGAAACAAAAAAGATGAACATAAAAGATATTTTTGAAAAGACAAAAATAAAACTTGAAGATAAAATAAAAAATCTTCCAGAAGAAGAAAGAAACGATATAGAAGAATTAGCAAAAAAACCAATAGAACAATTATACACTCAAATTAAAACATTTAACGAAACAATAACAAAATACCAAAATGAAGAAGAAAAATATGTTTCTTTTAATGAAGAAAAAAGAAGAGAAATTTATTTATTAGCACTTCAGGAAAAAAGAAGAGCACAAGAAACTGGAGAATATAGAACAACAGATAAAAAAGATTATTTGATGACAATAGCAGAGAAAATGCTGTATAAAAATAATTAATTCTTAAAATCATATATTACTAAATCTGCCTATGCCCCGTTTCTTATTGCTTATTTATTCTAAAATATTTTCGAGAATTGAATTTAAAAGAAAGATTAAACAAAAAACTACACTGGGTGGCATAGACATAGTTAAAGCAATTATAAAAAACTACACAAGCTTTAAAAGTACATAAAGTAAAAAATAAATATATGGTAGAGTTTGTAACACTTCCAAATTATCATCCTTTAGATGACCCACCTGAATTTTTTAGTGACGAAACTCCTCAAGTAGAAAAACCAATAGTGCCAATTAGTCAATTAGGAACAACAATTCCAGAACACGATCCTTCAGGAAGAGGAAATCTACTTCAAACAATTCAAGCAAACATAAGAAAAGGAGCAGGAACTATGCAATTAATGATGCAGACAGATGCTAATTCTGCAATAGGGGGAAGAGCGAAAGCATATGGAAAAGAGATAAGAGAAGCAATAAGAGAAGTTGTAAAAGCTAATGAAGTGAAATTAAGAGGAATAGAGATGCCAACAGGAAGCGTAAACAACCTTTCAGGATTTAATGCACAACAAAGAGTATTTGATGAAGAAACAAGATTAAGAAACATACAAGAAATAAAAGATACTTTAAAATTTGCAGCAGATATTGGAGGAGGCGGAGGAGTTGATTTAGTAAGTTTTGAATTTCCAAGACCAATAAATGATGCAGACTGGCAGACAAGAGACCCAAGAACAGGACAGGTAATAGAAGATAAGCAAAAATTCAGAAATATTGGCGAAACACAAACCGCAGGAGTTGTAGATACTAGAAATGGACAAATAATGATGGATGATATTAAATGTATTTTAAAAAAAAACGGAT
>CAZNAM010000044.1:0-1780 GCA_964571335.1 uncultured Methanosarcinales archaeon
AAGAGGACACTTTAGGACGGCGGGTTCCGTCTGTAAAACCCATTAAATAAGAGATATGTGCTTTCTTTTTGAAAGTTGTGGGGTGGGGAAATTTTATCTTGTAAAAACTTGAATTAATTTGTCTTGAACTTCTTTTGTCTTTTTTACATTCATCTTTCCTGCCTTGTAAGAAATTCTTGAAACGTCGGCTGTAAATAAAAGCGAAGCCATAATAAAACTATCTGAACTTAAAGATCCAGATGAAAAATCCTGTTTTCCCAGACTAATCGCATCTTCGTCATTTCTCTGATTAGTTGTTATTTGAGCAAGAATAACATTTTGTCCTCGTAAATTTGCAACAACAACGGCTGGTCTTTTTTTTACATTTGAAAAATCTGTATAGGGAAAGGGCAAAACAACAACATCACCCTTTACAAATCTTTCCATGCTTCTTCATCCTCTTTTGACATCCAATTTTTGGCCAGGGCATCCTCGCTTGCCAACATACACATCAAAGAGTCATTTAATTTTTCTGCTTGGAAAGGTTTTAATTCAACTCGATCTGCATAAACAACTATACTAATCTTTGTTCCTTCCTTAAATCCTGCGAGTTGCCTTGCTATACTTGGGATTGAAATTTGTCCTTTTTGTGTTATCATTGCTGTTCTTATATCTTTTATTTCTTCTTGCATTTTCTTAATCTCCTTATATGTAAGGAATGTAAGTAAGATTATATAAATGTTTGGGTTCGTGGTTATTAACTATTAAGTAGTAAATAGCCGAAAGATTTAAAAATAAGTAAATTGTCTAAATAGTATGAAAGATAAACCAAAACATATGCGAGGAATTACAGATTTAGCTCCGCTATTACCCATGACTCCTGAAATGAGGGTTTGTTTTAGACAATTTGCAGAACAAACAGGATACTCTCCAATAAAAAATAAAGATTATGCAAACAAATTTTATGATTAGTATAATCCAATAGAAGACAGGAGAAAAATTTGGGTAGATAATGTCCATTCTGGAGCAGACCATTACAGAGATGAACATTTACATCCACGAATGAAAAATAAAGTTGAAAGTATTGAAGGCGGAAGGTTTATTTTAGATGTTGGATGCGGAACAGGAGAAGCAGTTATTTCTCATTTAAAACCAAGCCAACATTATTTAGGAATTGATACTTCAAGATATTGTCTTGAACAAGCATCAACAAGATTCGGAGCACCAATTCTTGAGGATAGAGCAGATGTTGATATTGCAAGACAACCTGTTTTGTTAAGATTTGGCGGATTGCCAGATGCAATTCCTTTTGAAAAAGAATCTTTTTTTGACGAAGCATTAGCAAGTATGGTTTTACATCATGTCCCAGATTATAGACCTTCAATAGAATCTATGATGGGAATGTTACAACCCGGAGGAAATTATTTTGTTGTAACGTTTAATTCAGATATGCGAGGAGAAATAGAACAAGGTTTTGCAAAAGTTACGCAAAGAACAAAAAGAAAAACAACAGGAGATTTTGATTTGCCTTCAGGAAGATTACATGGTGAAACAATCCACTTCCATAATAATGGGGCAGTCCATAGGGAACTACAAAAATATTCAGATTTTATACATGCAGAAGAATGTGCCGGAATATTTCAGATATTTGAAGGAATAAAGAAAAGAGTAGCTTAGTTTTTTATAAAATTTTTCTGGGGTGGAACAACTTTCTTCCGAAAAAAGACAATCTCTCCTAACAGGGGCGGGTGGTCGGGGGTTTTAAAGTGTCCTCTTTACTAACTTTTTACTCTTTATCTTT
>CAZNAM010000045.1:0-1512 GCA_964571335.1 uncultured Methanosarcinales archaeon
AACTTCTTAAAATCTTCTTGATTAATATTTGCTCCGCATGCTTGTTTATGTCCTCCAAAATAGCCGTCTATTCCTTGCATTGCTTTTTTCATTTTGTTCAATAAGTTTATTTTTAATGGAGCACGAAGACTGCATTTCATATATCCTGATTTTTCTCGGGCCAATACAATTATTTTATCTTTGAATCTGTATAGCATTTCATTTGCCACATCTTTTGTTAAACTTATCTTTGCGTCGGTATAAACAAAAACAACCATTTTTCCTTGTGGTTTTGTTTTCAGTGCTTCTTTTAATAACTCATCATAGGATTCTTTTATTTTTTTATAGTGTTTATATACAAATTTTCCTTGTGATGTTTTTTGTCCTAAGATGTCATAGGGATCTTTTATTCTAGTCATTATTTTTACTAGATCTCTGATTGTTTTTGTTGTTCCTTTCATAACAAAGGAAAAAACTTTTACTAATTCTCCTATTTCGCTTTCATATAATGCTCTCTGTGGTGTATCTGCAGTATCTGGCATCAATCTAGGATATGCTTGTTCTAGTATTTCTGCAAAAGATGGAACATACCAATCTCCTACACATCCTGTTACTGCTATCCATAAATCTGAAATATTTTCATCCTGCACTACTTGCCAGCATAATGCTGATGTAGGAATATTTTCTCCGCTTTTCAGTGCATTGAAATATTCTACTCCTGAAATATCCTGTATTTCATGATGGTCTATCCAATAGACAGGAACTTTTACTTGGTCTACAAAATCTTGGTCTACCATTGCAATATCTAATATAAATACACAATCTGCTTCATATTCTTCTACTTTTCTTGCAAATGTATTTTTTGTTATTTTTGGCTGTGCTTTTACTGGAAATCCTTGTCCTTCATGTATATATCTATATAATAATAGAAAACTTGCCAAACCATCTGGATCATCATCAAAAAAGAATATTGGTCTTTTACAGCTTTTCAAAGCTTGCCTTAATGTTTCAATTTCTTTTTTTGTGAGCATATTATTGAATTAACTTATTTAATTTAAAAACATTTGCGAGATGAGAGTAACTTTTTTAAAGAAATTAATCATTTTATCTGCTATGGTTTGTAGAAAATGTCATGGTTTTAAGGTTTTTGGAGATAAATGCTGGTTTTATTGGGATGGCAAAAAAAGATGTTCTCAGTTTAGAGGTTTTCCTGAAGAAGAGCCTCGTTTTGAATTTGTTGAAGATGATTTATGATTTTTCTCAGGTTTTTTATTTAAAAAGTATTCTCTTATTTTACCCAAAGACTTATAAATAAAAGGTTGTTTTATTTTGATTAATTGTCTAAATGGGTTTATCTTTTTGGATGGGGTGTTTATTATGCCAGTTAAGAAAGGAGATAAAGTAAAAGTTGAATACACAGGAACTTTAGAAGATGGAACTGTTTTTGATAGTTCTGAAAAGCATGGCCAGCCTTTAGAATTTGAAGCAGGTGCTGGTCTGGTTATCAAAGGATTTGAAGATGCTGTTATAGGT